>JAJYMD010000083.1 GCA_021787255.1 Actinomycetes bacterium
CGACGCGAAGATCTACACCATCTTCGAGGGGACGTCGGAGATTCAGAGATTGGTGATCGCGCGGGCGATCTCGGGGCTGCACATCGAGTGACGTCTGGTGCGCGCCGCAGTTCGGGGGCGCCCACCGCTCACGTCGCACCGGTCGAGGTCCAACTGGTCACCTGCCCTCGCAACCCGCCTCCGTCATCACGACGAGCGCCGCACTCACCGCGCGCGACGTGCGAGAGGGCGTCTGCCGTGGTCGCACGGAGTCGAAGCGAGGGAGAGTCTTTCACTCGCGTCGATCTCGGAGAACGGCATCCTTGACAGGACCGTCCGACAGGATATTCTAATCCTGCATTCGTACATTGGCTCGCTAAGCGAACATGGTGGGCAAGGGGGGGCGTTGCCTGGGAAAGTGGAACCCGGGTCGATCGGCACGACGCCGGCTGCCGGCGATCTCGACGAGGCGGGCGGTTGGGTCGGCATGGCGGTGCAGTTTCTCGTCGACCACACCTCGGGCGCGCGATCCTTCGTCCTCGGGCGGACCGTCTTCGCGCCGGGCGACGCCACCCATGTCGTGCACCGTCACGAGCAAGCGGAGGAGGCGGTGCTGATCGTGTCGGGCCATGGCGTGGCCGTGAACGGCAACGACGAGGTCGAAGTCGGACCCGGCGACTTCGTCTTCCACCCGCGTGGCCAGTGGCACGGATTCCGCAACACCTCGCCGGACGAACCCGTCGAGATGCTGTGGGTGTGGGGAGGTGCCGCAAGCCGCGAGGCCGCGGGCTACGAGCTCGCCGACGGCGAGCCTGACGCCGGCAGATGACGCGTCCGGCAGGCCGGGCGATCTGAAAGGGGTGTCCCATGGTGTCACGGGAAGCAGAGCTGGTCACCGGCGAGGCGCCGCTCGGTGGGGGAAGACTGACCGCGTTCGAGGCGTCGGGCGTCAGTGTCGCTGGCCTCGCGCCGACGATGGCGATGGCACTCGGCACGTCCTTCGCCGCGTCGGAGGCGGGATCGGCCGTACCGCTGTGCTATCTGCTCGCGGCCGTTGGCTCGCTGGCACTCGCCTACGTGATCGTCCGGTTCGCGCGAAAGCGTCCAGGTAGCGGTCTCGCCTTTACCTATGTCGACAACGCCTTCGGCAAGACGCCCGGCTTCACCGCTGGCTCGGTCTACGCGCTTGCGTGGCTCTTCGCAATCGCAGTGACGCTTGCGATCTCCGCGGTCGCGATCAGCTCGATTGTCGCTGAGTACCACGGAAGCGTCAGCTGGTTTCCTATCTTCCTCGCGGAGCTCGCGATCGCATTCGCCCTCAACTTTCTCGGGGTGAAGCCGTCGGTTCGGGTTCAAGTGATCGCTGAGATCGGCTCCATGCTCGCAGTGACCGCAATCTTCGCGGTTGTCCTGACCAACTCCCATATCGGCGCGCTGACTTGGGCGCCGTTCAATCCATCCAACGCGACGAAGGGCTGGGGGGGGATCGGTTTCGGGATGATCTACGGATTCTCCGGGTTTGCCGGGTTCGAAGGGGCGGCCGCACTCGGCTTCGAGACGCGTAACCCGCGGAACGGCATACCCCGCGCGGTGCTGTGGTCGCTGATCGGATCGGGGATCTTCTACCTCTTCGTCACGTACGCGCTAGCGATCGGATTCGGGCCCAAGGGTGGCTCAGCTTGGGCCGGGTCCGCAGCGCCGCTCGCCACGATCCTCACGAGGTTCATCGGCCCGAACTGGGCGAGCGCAGTCGAGGCGATGGTGGCCGTGAGCGGCTTCTCATCAGGCCTCGGACTGGTCACGCTCTCGACGCGGGTGCTGCACGGGATGTCGCTCCGGGGAATGGCGCCCGCCGTGTTCAGCAAGGAGCACCGCCGCTACCGTACGCCGACCGCGGGAGTAATCGTCGTGTGCGTGGTCGCGGGTGTTCTTGGCACGATGCTGGGGCTCATCGAGGGAGCGACAACGCTGATCGGCTTCATGGCGGGATTCAATACGCTGGTGTTGATCGCGGTCTATGCCGCGATCGCAGCGGGGGCGTTCTACGTGTTCGGCGTCCGCGGGACAGCGCGGAGCCGATGGCACGGGTTTGCAGTTCCGGTGGTCGCTTTGGGCCTGCTCGCCTACGCCTTCTACGCTTCCGTGATTCCGGTTCCTGCATTTCCGTACAACCTGAACCCCTACCTCGTTCTCGGGGTCGCTGTGCTCCTCGCCATCGTCGGAGCACGGCTGCGCTCCCGGCCCGACGTCGACCTCGTCGAGGTGCTCGCGCAGAGCGAGCACGGTCCAGCTCCCGCGGTCGTGGTCGCACCTTCGACGTCTCCGGTCAGCGCCGAGTGACGCGAACTGCAATGGAGGAGATGGAGGAGAGCGACGGGGCGGGCCGGCTCGCGACGCTCGGGGCAGCCGACCGACTTCGCGCACTCGCCACGGTGCGCGATGGGAAGTGCTGGACGCTCGGGACCGAGATCTTCGGGCGGTCGCCCGGGCCGCCCGACCCCGGACGCCCCAAGCAGCTGCACATCGTCTACCGCGACTGGTCCCACTACGAGAAGGGACTCGTGCACCCGCTCCCTGGCGGCGTGGCGTCTGTCGACGACGGGGTCCTCTTGAATTGCCACGGCGGGTCGCACCTGGACGCACGTGGGCACATCATGGCGGAGGGCGCGATCGCCGGCGGCGTGTCCGCCTCGTCGACGGTGGGCGGGCTCGCAGAGGCCGACGTCGCAGCCGTCGCGCGTCTCGGGATCTTCTGCCGGGGGGTTCTGGTCGATCTCTGCAGCTGCTCGGACGGGACGCCGCTCGCGCGCGACCACGAAGTGACGTTGGCAGAGCTCGAGTCGTGCCTCCGTGCGGAAGAGGTCGAGCTCGAGCCGGGAGACATGCTCCTGCTTCGTACGGGCAGCCTGCTCCGCTTCGGCCAGGAGGGGCCCGAGTTCTTCTGGAAGGACTACTCCGAGCCAGGACTCAGCCGGGACGAAGCCCTCTTCGCGTGGCTCGACGACCTTCCAGTGCTGGGCATCGGCACCGACACGCTCGCGAACGAGCTTCCGACCAACCCGAGGACCGGCGAGCAGTACCCGCTCCACCGCTACCTGCTCAGGGACCGCGGTCTCCAGTTCCACGAGGGCCTCTGGCTCGAAGAGCTCGCCGCGGACTGTGCGGCCGACAGGAGGTACGTCGGGCTGTACGTCGCGTCGCCCCTGAAGATGGTGGGCGCGTCCGGGTCTCCCGTGAACCCCCTGTTCCGCAAGTGACCGGAGGACCGCTCATCGCCAGGGACGCAGCAGCTCTCGGGGCGCCCGACGTCAGCACATTCGAACACCACGCTGGAGGCGCGCGATGAGGGTTGACACGGTCGCAAGCAGGCTGCGGGCGATGACGCCGGCGATCCTGCGCGGAGAGAGTCGAGGCTGGTCGTATTTCGACGGACCGTCCGGGACCCAGATGATCGCGCCGGCGATCGACGCGATCGCCGAGTTCTGCCGAAGTGGCCTCTCGAACCGCCACGGCTATTCGTCGGCCGGCGACGAGACCGAGGACGTGATGGCGAACGCCCGCTCCGAGCTGCGCTCGATGTTCCGCGCGGACGGCTACGACGTGGTGTTCGGCCAGAACATGACCAGCCTGACGATCGCGCTCGCGCACGGGTGCGCGCGTCGCTGGGGGCGTGAAGGGGGGACGGTAGTCGTTACCGAGCTCGAGCACGCAGCCAACGACGACACCTGGACGGTACCGTTCGCCGACCGCGGAGCGAAGACCGTGGTCGTGGGGGTCGACGAGCAGACCCTCGACCTCGATCACGACGGCTTCGAGCGGGTCGACGCTGCCGGTGGTGTGGCAGTCGTCGCGGTGTCCGGGGCGGCGAACTCGGTCGGGGTGAAGCCGGACCTCGGCCCTGCGCATGCCTTCGCCCGCTCGCACGGGGCAGTCTTCGTGATCGACGGGGTCCACCTCACGCCGCACGGGCCCTTGGATCTCGCCGAGGCCGACCCGGACGTCTACCTCTGCTCTGCGTACAAATTCTACGGTCCGCACGTCGGCGTCGCGCTGGTGAAGAAGTCGCTCGCCGACGAGCTGCGTCCCTACAAAGTCGAGCCAGCGCCTGACCGCGGGCCTGAGAAGTTCGAGACGGGCTCCCAGAACCACGAGGGCATCGCGGGGCTCGCTGCGACGCTCTGCGGGCTCGGACGACTCGTCGGCAGCGGCACCGGCGCCGGTGCACGCGAGGCGCTCCACCTTCTCGCGGAGCATGAAGCAGAGCTCACGCGGAGCCTGGTAGACGAGCTGGCCGAGATGAATGGTGTCCGGGTCTTCGGTCATCGAGACGAGAAGACGACGTACCTTGGCACCGTCGCGATCGCAGTCGAGGGCAGGGACCCGGGCGACGTCGCACGGGATTTGCGTGCGCAGGGGATGTTCGTCACTGCTGGCGACTTCTATGCGACGCGGCTCGCTCGCCGCCTCGGTGTCGCCGGCACCGGCGGCTGGGTACGGATCGGTGTCAGTGGCTACACGACGCAGGACGACATCGCGCGCCTCGTCGCGGCGTTGAAGAGGGTGATCGGCACGTCTGTCGGACGCAGCTCTCCATCGGCACCAAGTGGGTGAGCGGGTCGTATGCGGGAGAGGAGTCGGCACATGCGGGACGAGCGCAGGGCGTCGATGTTCAAGGGGGTTCACCACGTCGGCCTCACGGTGTCCGACCTCGATCGCTCCTTCGCCTTCTACGAGCGCCTGCTGGGCCGGGTCCGTGACTTCTCGACCGAGAGCGACGGTCCGATCCTGAGCAGGGCGGTCGGCGTGCCCAACGCTCGTCTGAGGTTCGGCTTCATCACGCTGGGGTCGGTCCACCTCGAGCTGCTCGAGTACCGCAACCAGCGCCGGGAGCGCTACGAGCTCGCGAACTGCGACCCGGGGGCGCCCCATGTCTGCTTCGAGGTGACGGACCTGCGCGAGGCGATGGAAGCGCTCGCCGAGGACGGGATCGCCTTCTACTCCGATCCTCTCGACATCGAAGAAGGGCCGCTCGCGGGCTGCAGCTTCGTCTACTTCGACGACCCGGACGGCATCACGCTCGAGCTCTTCGAGCACCGGGAGCAGGGATGAGGTTCGGGGCCAAGCTCCGCAACTACGGCGCGGGCGCCACGATGGCGACGGTGCTCGAAGAGGCCCGCAGAGCCGAGGAGGCCGGGTTCGACTCGGTCTGGCTCGGCGATCACCTGGCGATTCCCGAGCGCACCCGCTCGTGGTACCCCTACGGCGCAGACGGAAGGATCGACTGGAGCCCCGAAGAGCCGTGGCTCGAACCCGTGGTCGTGCTCGCGGCGCTCGCCGCGGCGACGTCGCGTCCTTCTCTTGGGGTCGCGGTGCTCGTCGCCCCCCTCCGGGAGCCCGTGGGGTTCGCCAAGCAGCTCGCCTGCGTCACACAGCTCTCGGGGGGCCGGCTTCTCCTCGGGGTGGGCGACGGGTGGCTGCGCGAGGAGTTCGAGCTCGTCGGCGCTGCCTTCGCACGGCGCCGGGAGCGCACTGAAGAGGTCCTCGCCACGTGCCAAGAGGTGTGGTCCGGCTCCTACGTCGCCCACCTCGCGACGGGCGACCTCCGCTTCCGCACTGAGCCCACGCCCGTGCGATCGGTGCCCGTATTCCTCGGCGGCTCCTCAGAAGCGACGTTCCGACGCGTCGCGGGGCGCGGCTACGGGTGGCTGCCACTCCATCACGGCGAAGGGGCGGCCGCCGAGGTCCGACGAGGGCTCGGTCGGATCGACGAGTGGCGAGCGCGCCTCGGCATCCCGGCGAAAGGGCAGCCCGAGATCGTCTTGAACGCTGGCCGTGCGGATGAGATCGCCCCCGAGCTCTGCGATCTTGTGGCGCTCGGAGTCCGGGAGGTGCTGATCGACGGGGAGTTCGACGAGGACGACGGACCGCTGCGTGCCCTGGAGCTCGCAAGAGCCGCAGCATGAAGCGCTGCGTCCGTCGCCGCGTAGGCCGTCGGGCATGCTCGGTGACGCTGCACCCGGGCCAGTCCTCGGCTCCGCCACCGCGTTAAGCGGCGTGGAGTGGTCGTCCGGTCCGGTCACGTCTCCTCGTAGACGTGGACGCAGTCGTGCCCTCGCTGGCCGACGGAAGCCACGGCCGGCCGGTGGAGCACCGCGTGCGTGGGCCGCGCCCGCACCGTGATCTCCGCCGCCCCGTCGAGCGCCGAGGTCGCAGTCACCTGGGCGTCGACGATCAGGCT
>JAJYMD010000160.1 GCA_021787255.1 Actinomycetes bacterium
CGCGGGCGGCGGCGGACCGTAGCGGTCGGCCCACTCCTCTGCGATGTCGTCCACGTCGGCGGCGGAGGTCGCCGCCGCGAGACGCCGGTACGCCTCGAGGCGTGCGTCCTCGGCGGGCACGTAGTCGGCGGGGAGGCTCGCGTCGCCAGGCACGTCGAGCGAGACCGACGGGGGGGCGGGCCGAGGCACGCCTCGCGCCTCGGCCACCGCCTCGGCCACCATCTGGACGTACAGGTCGTAGCCGACGGCGGCGATGTGGCCCGACTGTGTCGAACCGAGCAGGTTCCCCGCGCCGCGGATCTCGAGGTCGCGCATCGCGATCTTGAAGCCTGCACCGAGCTCGGTGTGCTCGCCGATGGTCCGTAGCCGCTCGTAGGCCTGCTCGGTCAGCACCCGGTCGGCGGGATGGAAGAGGTACGCGTACGCACGCTGGTTGCCTCGGCCGACCCGTCCCCTGATCTGGTGGAGCTGGCCGAGGCCGAGCGTGTCGGCACGGTCGACGACGAGGGTGTTCACCGAGGGCATGTCGATGCCCGACTCGATGATCGTGGTGCACACGAGCACGTCGAACTTGCGCTCGGAGAAGTCGAGGACCACCTGCTCGAGGCTGCCCTCGTCCATCTGGCCGTGCGCGACGGCGACGCGGGCCTCGGGCACGATCGAACGCAGCCTGCTCGCGACCGCGTCGATGTCCGCCACGCGGTTGTGCACGAAGAAGACCTGGCCTTCTCGGAGCAGCTCCCGGCGGATCGCCTCTGAGACCGCGGCGTCCTCGTACTCGCCGACGTAGGTGAGGATGGGCCGGCGGTCCGAAGGCGGGGTGTTCACGAGCGACAGGTCGCGGATGCCCGTGAGCGCCATCTCGAGGGTCCTGGGGATCGGGTTCGCGCTGAGGGTGAGCACGTCGACGCCCTCGGCGACGCGCTTCACGGCCTCCTTGTGCGTGACGCCGAAGCGCTGCTCCTCGTCGACCACGAGCAGCCCGAGGTCCTTGAAGCGCACGTCTTGGCCGAGCAGGCGGTGCGTGCCGACAACGACGTCGACCGAACCGTCCGCGAGGCCTTCGACGACCTTCTTCGCCTGGGCAGGCGAGAGGAACCGGCTCAGCAGCTCGACCCTCACCGGGAACCCGGCGTAGCGGTCCGAGAACGTTTGGTAGTGCTGGCTCGCGAGCAGCGTGGTCGGCACGAGGACCGCCGCCTGCTTCCCGTCCTGCACCGCCTTGAAGACGGCGCGCACCGCGACCTCGGTCTTGCCGAAGCCGACGTCGCCGCAGACGAGGCGGTCCATGGGCCTCGGCAGCTCCATGTCGGCCTTCACCTCGGCGATCGCGCGCAGCTGGTCCTGGGTCTCGGTGTAGGGGAACGAAGACTCGAGCTCGTGCTGCCAGGGCGAGTCGGGGGCGAACGCGTGGCCCTCCACCTCGAGACGTCGCCGGTAGAGCGCGACCAGCTCCTGGGCCACCTCGCCGGCCGCCGCGCGCGCCTTGGAACGGGCGCGCTGCCAGTCCGCGCCCCCCATCTTGGAGAGCACCGGCGACTCGCCCCCGCTGTAGGGGGTCACGGCTTCGATCTGGTCCACCGGCAGGTAGAGGCGGTCGCTGCCGCGGAACTCGAGCACGAGGTAGTCGCGCGTCGTGCCGGCGACCGTGCGGGTGGTCATGCCCGCGTAGCGGGCGACCCCGTGCTGGCGGTGGACGACGTAGCTGCCGGGGCCCAGGTCGTCGAAGAACCCGTCGGTCGGTCGGACCCTCGGGCGTGCTCGGCGGTGCACGGCACGCCTGCCCGTCACGTCGGTCTCGGAGAGCACCGCGACGCGTGCCTCTGGGACGGAGAAGCCGGCGGAGAGCGGCGCCGTCACCACCTGCACACCTGGACGCGCCAACGCGCGCTCGGCCACCGGCGCGGCGAGGCCCTCCTCGGCGAGCACCCCCGAGAGCCGCGCGGCACCGAGCGTGCTGCCCGAGCACAGCGTGACGGAGAACCGCTCCTCGACCAGCGCGCGCACCTGACGGGCGAGGCGGGCTGCGTCGCCGGCCACGTGCTCGAAGCCGCGCACCGTGACCGAAGCGGTCTCGGGGGAGTCGGCGACCGGGACGACGGCGAGCGACCCGGCCTTCGTCCTGGCGAGCAGGCGCTCGAAGGGGAGGTGGAGACGGGGAAAGCCAGAGCCTGCCCCGTCCTCGCCGTCCTCGCCGGGCGCGGCCGCGTGGCCGGCCTCTTCATCGCGCCGTGCTGCGGCGCGTGGACGGGCTGCGCCCCAGGTCGTCGCAAGCGTGTCGGCGAGAGCGGCCTCCTCGGCGACGACCTCGAGCGCTCGGTCCCGGACCCGGCGCGGCTCGATCACGACCACCTGCGCGTGCTCGTCCAAGAGGTCGGTGACGAGCTCTTCGTCGGGTTGGAGCCACGGCAGCCACGACTCCATCCCGTCGAAGGGCTCACCCCGGGCGAGCCGGTCCCAGTTCCGGCGCCCCCAAGGCGCTTCGTCAGCGAGCCGCGCCGCGCGAGCCCGGACCTCTTCGGTCAGCACGAGCTCGCGGCAGCCGTAGATCACCACGGCGTCGAGCGCACCCGTCGAGCGTTGGTCGGCCACGTCGAAGGTGGTGAGCCGGTCCACCTCGTCGCCGAAGAGGTCGATGCGCACCGGGAGCTCGGAGGTGGAAGGGAAGACGTCGACGATGCCGCCGCGCACGGCGAGCTCGCCCCGGTGCTCGACCTGGGGCTCGCGCCGGTAGCCCGCGGCCACGAGCCGCGACACTGCGGCGGCGGCGTCGAGGGCGGCTCCGCGGCGAACGACGAGCGGCGCGCCGATCTCGCGCCAGGGTGCGAGGCGCTGGAGGAGCGCGCGTACCGACCCCACCACGATCGCGGGCCATCGAGCGTCCGGCGCTCCCGCCTGCGTGCTGCCGGCCAGCCGCCAGAGCACCGCCAGCCGCTGGCCCATCGTCGCGACATCCGGGCTCACCCGCTCGAAGGGGAGCGTCTCCCACGCGGGAAGCCGCACCACCGGCTCGGACAGGTCGCCGGCGACTCTCGGCTCGTGCTCGGTGCCGTCGGCGGTGCCACCGCCTGCGAGATCGTCGGCCGCCACGAAGCAGGCGAGGTCGGCGGCGAACCGCTCGGCCTCCGCCTCCGTCGCGGTCACGACCAACACCGGGCGCCGATCGGAGAGCCGCGCGAGACCGGCGACCGCGAAGGGCTGCGCCGGGCCGGCGACGGCAAGGGTCGCGGCGGGCACGCCGACGACCCGGGCGAGCGACGGCACGTGGCGCAGCGCGCCGGCCAGCGCCGCGAGGGGCGCACGGCGCGCGCCCGCCGCTACGCGTCGCTCGTCAGCCGTCACCGTTGCACCGGTTCATCGCGGCCTCCACGCCTTCGGTCACGACGATCTCGACCGCGTCGACGGCGGCCTCGATCGCTCCGTCGAGCAGCTCGCGCTCGGCCCTGCCCGGGCGGCGCAGGACGTAGTCCGCGCCGCGCTGGCTCCCCGGCGGCTTGCCGATCCCGATCCGCACGCGCACGAAGTCGACCGTGTGGAGGTGGTCGCGGATCGACTGGAGCCCCTTGTGCCCAGCGAGCCCACCGCCGAGCTTCACCCGGATCCGCCCGGGCGGCAGGTCGAGCTCGTCGTGGAGGACGACGAGGCGAGAGGGGTCCTCGACGCCGAAGCGGCGCATGAGCGGCCGCACGGCGGCGCCCGACTCGTTCATGTAGGTGCTCGGCACCGCGACCGCCACGGCTGCGGTCCCGATGCGGACCTCCTCGACGACGGCCCGCTGGCCCTTCTCCGGGCGCAGACGGCCCGTGCCGAAGCGACGCGCAAGCACGCGCGCGGCGTCTGCGCCGACATTGTGCCGCGTGCCCTCGTAGTCGGGTCCGGGGTTCGAGAGGCCCACCACGAGCACGTCGGCCGGCGTGCCGCGTCGAGGTCCCCGGAGCGCGTCGAGCCCACGGCCGTGCCCGCCGAAGAGCGGCGGCAGCGTCTAGCCCTCGTTCGGCTCTGCGGGAGCGGAGGGCCCACCGCCCTGCTCGGCCGCCGTCGAGGTGGTCTCGGCCTCCGGGCCCTCCGCGGCCCCGACCTGGACCCTGGGAGGCAGGCCGGTCACGACCGGGACCTCGTCGTCGAGGTCCGTGGACACGCCCTCGGGGAGCGACAGGTCGCCGACGCGGATCACACCGCCGATCGTGAGCCCCGAGACGTCCACCTCGACACTGGTCGGGATGTCCTGAGGCTTCGCGTGCACGGTCAGGGAGAACAGCTGCTGGTCGACGTTCCCGTCGCCCCGGTGGACCAACGTGGCATCGCCGACGAGGACGATCTGGACGTCCGCGGCGATGACCTCGTCACGCCTCACGATCTGGAAGTCGACGTGGGAGATCGTCCCGCGCACCGGGTGGCGCTGCAGCTCGCGGGCCATCGTCAGGTACGTCGTGCCACCGACCCGCAGCGAGAACAACGCGTTCGTTCCCGCTTCCCCGGACAGCGCGATGCGAAGGTCTCTGCCGGAGACCGCCACAGGGACTGGATCGGTCCCGTGGCCGTAGACGATCCCTGGGACCTTCCCTGCGGCGCGCAGGCGCCTGGCAGCGCTCGAGCCGAGTGGCCTGCCGGCCTCGGCGTCCAGGACGATCTCGGGCATGGAGGTCTCCTTCGGGGGAACCTTGGGGCGTACCGCCAATGTCACCGTCGGCGCCGTGCTGCCTGCGATCCAGACGAGTACGGACCAGACGAGTACGGACGACGGGACCAGCACGCCAGCCTAGCGTGGCCGCGGGCCGCCCCCCCGCACGGGCGCCGCCGCCCCTCCCCGGCGAGCGCACGCCGTCGGGTGAGTCAGGTGAGGTTGTCGCCCCCGAAGATCTCCGAGACGGAGGTGTCCTCGAAGACCGCGTCCAGCGCGTCCGCGATCACCTTCGCGACGGAGAGCACCTCGAGCTTGTCGAACACGCGGTCCTCGGGGACCGGCAGCGTGTCCGTCACGACCACCCGCGAGATGGGCGAGGACTTCAGGCGGTCTGCCGCGGGGTCCGAGAGGAGGCCGTGGGTCGCCATCGCCCAGAGGTCGGACGCTCCCGAGTCGGCGAGCAGCTCTGCCGCCGCTGCCACCGTCCCCGCGGTGTCGATCATGTCGTCGATGATCACGCAACGACGCCCGGCGACGTCGCCGACCACGTGGCGAGCCTCGACGTGGTTCGCGACGTTGCCAGGACGCGTCTTGTGCACGAGCGCGAGGTCGGCTCCGAGGTGCTGGCTGTACCGCTCGGCGACCTTCACGCGGCCGGCGTCGGGCGCCACGACGACGATGTCCGCCGTGCAGTCGACGACGTTCGCCCGCAGGTAGCCCTCGAGCACCGGGGTCGCCGTGAGATGGTCGAACGGCACGTCGAAGAAGCCCTGGATCTGGCCGGAGTGCAGGTCGACGCTCACGACGCGGTCCGCCCCCGCCGCGGACAGCATGTCCGCGACGAGCTTGGCCGTGATGGGCTCCCTTCCCGCCGACTTGCGATCCTGGCGGGAGTAGCCGTAGTACGGGCAGACGGCGGTGACCCGCTCCGCGGAGGCCCGCTTGGCCGCGTCGATCATGATCAGCTGCTCCATGAGCGTGTCGTTGACCGGCCTGCAGTGGGTCTGGACGATGAAGACGTCGCAGC
The DNA here is from genome assembly GCA_021787255.1 of Actinomycetes bacterium. Next base: position 5,652 of record JAJYMD010000160.1, read on the forward strand.
CGCGTACCGACGCGTCGTAGCGGCAGTGGATCTCCCCGTTCGCGAACTCCCGCAGGTTCGCCTCGCTCAGCTCGACCCCGAGATGCGCCGCCATCTGCTGCGCGAGCGCAGGGTGCGAGCGTCCAGACACGAGGACGAGCCGGCGCCGCGGGATGAGCTCCACGCCGCTGACGCTACTTCGTCGGGTCGGACGGCGCGTCCTTCGCGGGAACGGCAGGCCCCCCCGAGCCCCTCGAGCCGCCGCCGAGCCCGGTCCACGTCGCCGTCGAGCCCCTCGAGCCGCCGTCGAGCCCGGTCACGTCGCCGCCGAGGCTCGTGAACGGCGGCACGGTCTCTGTGGGACCGACGTCGGCGCCGGGCCCGAGCGTCGAGAAGGACCCCACGCGCGCGCCAGGACCCACCACCGCACCGACGCAGACGCTGCAGCGCACCTCGGCTCGCTCCCCGACCCGGGTGTCGACCAGCGTGGAGGAGGGGCCGATCTCCGCGCCCTCGCCGACGGTGCACTCGCCGCGCAGGATCACGCCCGGCAGCAAC
>JAJYMD010000013.1 GCA_021787255.1 Actinomycetes bacterium
CGGGCGCCATCCCTACGCGGAGCCGCTGCCCGAGATCGCGACGGTGCGCCGCCTGGGACGGGCGACGCTGGCGCGCTTCTGCGACGAGCACGTGCGGCCGGCAGGCAGCGTCCTCGTGGTGGTCGGTGACCTCGACACCCGGCGGGTGGCCGAGACGGCGGACGCCGCGTGCGCCGTGTGGGGGGAGGCCCGCAGTGCCGCCGAAGGGACGGCACCGTTGCCGCCCTCGGCGGGAGAGGCGCGGGGCGTGGCCGTCGTGGACCGCCCGGGGGCGGTGCAGTCGAACGTACGGATCGGGGCGCGCTGCGCCACCCGCCACGACGCCGACTTCCCCGCCCTCGCGCTCGCGGTCAGCGTCTTCGGCGGCCACTTCACGAGCCGCCTCGTCGCCAACCTGCGCGAGCGGCACGGGTACACGTACTCGCCGCGGGCCGCGGTGCGTGACCGGGTGCTCGCGTCCGAGGTCGCCGTGATGGCGGACGTCGGCACCGGGGTCACCGCGCCCGCCCTTCGCGAGCTGCGCTACGAGCTCGCCCGGATGGCGACGGAGGAGGTGCCGGCGGACGAGCTCGACGCCGCGCGCCGCTACGTCACGGGCTCGCTCGCGATGAGCGCGTCCACCCAGGCGGGACTCGCCTCGCTCCTCGCAGCCCTGGTCTCGTACGGGTTGGATCCCGGGTACCTCGAGCGCTACGCCCGGGACCTCGCGGCCGTGGACCCCGGTGCGGTGCAGGCTGCAGCGGCGCGCTACCTCGGCCCGGCCCGGGTCACGACCGCGATCGTGGGCGACGCGGCGCTCGTGGCGGGCCCGCTGTCGGCCCTCGACGAGGTGACCGTCGCGAAGTGAGCCGGCCGACCGCTCTCGCCCCGGGCAAGATCTTTCGCCCTCCCCGCTTCGCCACGCCGCCGCGCAGGCCGTAGCCTCGCTGCGTGCAGCTCCTCGGCGTCCCCGGCGCGATCGGCGTGCCCGGGCGCGTGCCCGTGCCCACGGACGCGGTCCGAGCGCTCCCCGCGGTGCTGGCGCCGCTGGCGGGCGGCACCTTCCTGCACGTGGACCTCGCCCCCGGACCGATCGCAGTCCTGGTCGTGGCGCTCGCCCTGTACCTGTGGGGCGTGGCCCGCAACAACCGGCTCCACCCGCGCCACCCGTGGCCGGCGAAGAGGACCGCTGCCTTCGTGGGCGGCATCGCGGTGGTGGCGGTGGCCCTCGTCAGCTTCCTCGGCGTCTACGACACCACCTTGTTCTGGGACCACATGGTCCAGCACCTCATGCTGATCATGGTCGCGGCGAGCCTCTTCGCCGCCTCGTCGCCGGTCGACCTCGCGTGGCGTGCCAGCATCGGCGGCGCCCACCGGCGGTTCACGCGCTGGCTGCGCTCCCGTCCCTCCAGGCTCCTCGGCCACCCTGCGACCGCGTTCGTGCTCTACGGGGTGCTCGTGCCGCTCACCCACCTGACGGTGTTCTTCGACTACGCGATCGAGCTGCGCGCCGTCGACGACCTCGAGCACTTCCTGTTCGTGGCGATCGGCTACCTCTTCTGGCGCAACATCTTCGGCCACGATCCCAACCGGTACCGGCTGCACCCCGCGGTCCGGGCGCTCCTGCTGTTCTTCGCAGTGCCGGTCGACACGTTCGTGGGTCTCTCGCTCGACAACGAGAGCCACGAGATCTTCCCCGCGTTCGCCGCGGAGCACCGGACCTGGGGGCCGTCGCTCGTCGCCGACCTGCACCTCGGCGGCGTGATCATGTGGGTGGGCGGCGACATGCTTATGACGCTCGGCCTCATCCCGGTGATCGTCCAGTGGGTGCGGATGGACGAGCGTCGGGCGACACGCGTGGACCGGGTGCTCGACGCCTACTTCCCGGTCCCCGGCACGCTGGGCCCGTCCGGGGGCGCGGCGGGCGTCGGGGAGCGCGCCGGGCAGCCCACAGCCGGGTATGCCCTCGGGAGGCACACCCCCAGGCGCTCGACCGCGCGCGGGCCCGCCCGCGCCCGCGCCGAGCCAGGCGATCCGGCATGACGGCGGAGCCGGCGGGCGGCGAGAACGTCCCGCGCGTGCACCGCCGGCGGCTGCCGGATCCCGACCGCGGGCAGCTGCTCGCCCGGGGAGCGGAGATCGGGGCGGCCGGGCTGCGCCACCTCGCACCGCTCGCCGCGCGCCAGGCGCTCCACCTGCGCTCCTCGCGCCGCTTCCTGCCGGCGGTGGACGTCGCCCGGCCGCTCCGGTCGATGTTCGAGGACCTCGGCGGGACGTTCATGAAGTTCGGCCAGCTGGTCGCGTCGTCGCCCGGCCTCTTCGGCGACGCGGTCGCCGAAGAGTTCCGGGCGTGCCTCGACACGGGGCCGCCGGTCCCCTTCGACCAGGTCTGCTCCTGCATCGAGGGGGACCTCGGGATGGACCTCGGCGAGGCGTTCGCGAGCATCGACCCGGAGCCGATCGGCAGGGCGTCGATCGCCGTCGTCTACCGGGGGCGCCTCCACGACGGGCGCGAGGTCGCGGTCAAGGTCCTCCGACCCGGGATCGACCTCCAGGTGTCGGCGGACCTGCACCTCATGGTGCCGCTCGCCGCGCTCGTCGCCAGGGAGACGGGGGAGCAGATGGCCGGGTCGATCCTCCAACTGCTCGACGGGCTCGACCAGCAGCTCGGCGAGGAGCTCGACTTGCGCAACGAAGCCCGGGCGCTCCAGCACTTCCGGGCGCTCGCCGGCGAGACGCACCTCGAGAGGATCGTCGTCCCCGAGCCCTACGTCGAGCTGTCGGGCCAGAACGTCCTCACGATGGAGCTGCTCCACGGGGTGGCGATCGACGACCTCGCAAAGGCGGCGCAGATGGGCTACGACCCTGCGCCGCTCGTCGAGGAGGTCGTGCGGGCGTTCTTCACCACGACGGTGCGCTGGGGCGCGTTCCACGGCGACCTGCACGCGGGCAACATGCTCCTGCTCGAGGACGGTCGTCTCGGCATCATCGACTGGGGCATCGTCGGGCGTCTCGACCCGAGCACGCACCGGTTCGTGGTCAAGCTGCTCGAGGCGGTGCTCGGCGACGAGTCCGCGTGGCCGGAGATCACCGCCCACCTCACCCGGACCTACGGGCGGGCGATCCAGGTGGGCCTGGGGCTGTCCGACGACCAGCTCACCGCGTTCCTGCGCGGCCTCATCGAGCCGGCGCTGACGCGGCCGTTCGGAGAGGTGAGCCTCGCGGCGCTCATCGAGGCGCCGCTCGTCCAAGCGGCCAAGGCCCGGGGCGCCCAGGCGCACGCGTGGACGGTGCGCGCCGCCCTGCTCCGGTTGCGCACCAACCGCCGGATGCGGCGCATCGCCGACGAGGCGGGTGGCCTCATGTCCGACTTCACACGGGGGATGGTGCTGCTCGCCAAGCAGTTCATGTACTTCGAGCGCTACGGCAAGCTCTTCCTCGCCGACCGCCCGGTGCTCGCCGACCGCGAGTTCCTCTCCGACCTCGTCGCCCGCTCACCCGTGTGACGTGCGCCCGCGCCGTGGCCAGCGGCCGGCCCGCACGGCGCTCGGTCAGGCGCCGGGCTCCGGCGCGGCGGCGGGGGCGGCGCCGGCCGATCCCCCTGTCACGGGCAGGACGCTCGAGCAGTACTTGCACTTCGTCGCGGCGACCGGGAGGTCGTCGGAGAGGCAGTAGGGGCAGGTCTTGGCCGGGGCCGGGTCGCCGAACGCGGTCACTCCCCGGCGCGCCTGGACGTGCTTGTACGGGACGACGACCGCGAAGTACACGACGATCATGAAGACGACGAAGTAGACGACCGCCGAGATGAACGAGCCGAGGTCCACGAAGGTGCTCGTGCTCGCGGCCGCCCCGAGCTGCGCACCGAGCGCGATCGGGTGGTCGCCCTGGGCGCGGTTGACGATCGGGTCGATGATGCTTGTCGTGCACGCCTTGACGAGCCCGCTGAACGCGAGCGCCACCATCAGGCCGACGGCGACCACGACGACGTCTCCGGCCGCGGCGCCCGGGGCCGGTGCCCGGGGGCCGGCGAGGTCGGTATGCTGCGGGCCGCCGGGGCCTTCGTGCCGGGTCGGCGATCGTCGAGGAGGAGGTTCCGCGTGAAGGTCGTGGTCGACTTCGACGTGTGCGCGAGCAACGCGGTGTGCATGGGCATCGTGCCGGAGGTGTTCGAGGTGCGGGACGACGGCTTCCTCTACGTGCTCGACGAGCATCCTCCCGAGACGCTGCGCGACCGGCTCCGCGAGGCGGTGAACAGCTGCCCGACCGGCGCCATCTCGCTCGTCGAGGACGAGTGACGGCGGGGTGAGCCCCCCGCGCGTCCGCTTCGCTCCGTCGCCGACCGGCTACTTCCACGTCGGCAGCGGTCGTACGGCGCTGTTCAACTGGCTCTTCGCGCGACGCCACCGCGGCGTGTTCATCCTGCGCATCGAGGACACCGACACCGAGCGCAACCGGGAGGAGTGGGTCGAGGGGATCGTCTCGGCCCTGGCGTGGCTCGGGATGGAGCCCGACGAGGGCCCCTACCGGCAGTCCGAGCGGGCCGACCGCTACCGGGCGGCCATCGACGCGCTGTGGAGCGCCGGGTACCTGTACGCATGCGACTGCACCACGGAGGCGGTGCAGGCCCGCACCGAGCGGAACGCAACCCCCGGCTACGACGGCTTCTGCCGCGACCGGGGGCTTTCCCGCGAGGGCAACGCGCTGCGGTTCCGGACGCCGGACGAGGGCGAGACGCAGGTGCGGGACCTCGTTCGCGGGACGGTGACCTTCCGCCACGAGACGATGGAGGACTTCGTGGTGGCCCGATCGAGCGGGCGCCCCCTCTTCGTGCTCGCCAACATCGTCGACGACCGGGACATGGCCATCACGCACGTGATCCGCGGCGAGGAGCTGCTGCCGAGCGCGCCGAAGGCGATCCTCATCTGGCACGCGCTGGACTCGGCGGCCGGGGGGCAGGCGGTCCCGGGCGGGACCGGCGAGCTGCCGGTCTGGGCGCACCTGCCGATCCTGGTCAACGAGCAGCGCAAGAAGCTCTCCAAGCGGAGGGACCCCGTGGCGGTCGAGCTCTACCGGGACGAGGGCTACCTGCCCGAGGCACTGCGCAACTACCTCGCGCTCCTCGGCTGGAGCCCGCCGGGCGGCACCGAGAAGGTGCCCGTCGACACGCTCGTCGAGCACTTCTCGCTCGAGGACGTCAACCACTCGCCGGCCTTCTTCGACGTGCGAAAGCTCGCCCACATGAACGGGGAGTACATCCGGGACCTGTCCGCCGCGGAGTTCGTGGAGCGGGCGCGGCCGTGGGTGCAGCCGGAGGGGGAGGAGCGAGAGGGTCGTTGGGTGCCAGCGCACGCGCAGCGGCCGCCGTGGCCGCCGGAGCGGTTCGACGAGGCGGTGTTCTCGAGGCTGGCGCCGCTCGTCCAGGAGCGGGTCGCCACGCTGAGCGAGGCGCCGGCCATGGTGGACTTCGTGTTCCTGCCCGACCCGGTCGTGGACGAGGCCTCGTGGGAGAAGGCGATCGGCCGCGACCCCGACGCCCCGGCGCTCCTCGCCGCCGCCGCCGACGCGTACGAGGGGTGCGAGTGGCGTGCCGAGGCGTTGCGAGCGGCCACCGCCGACCTGGCGGAGTCCGCCGGACGCAAGCTCGCCAAGGCGCAGGCCCCCGTGCGGGTGGCGGTCACCGGGCGCACGGTCGGGCCACCGCTGTTCGAGTCGCTCGAGGTGCTCGGCCGGGACGAGGTGCTGCGGCGGCTGCGGGCGGCCATCGAGCGGGCGCTCGACGCCGCGCCAGGCTGACATGGAGGCGGCCGCGCCGTCGGGGTCCGCCGCGCCGTCGGGGTCCGCCGCGCCGTCGGGGTCGGGGACCGGCCCGGCGACCTGCTGATGTCGGTGCTGCGTCTCGTGACGGCGCCCGTGCGCTGGGTGACGGCACCGCTGCGCTGGGCGCTGAAGGGCGTGGTCCTCCTGGTCGTCGGCCTGCTCGTCTACTTCGTGGTGTCGCTCGTCCAGGTGTGGCTCACGGCCCGCGAGTACGACCCCGTGCCGGCCCAGGCGATCGTCGTGATGGGGTCCGCGCAGTACAACGGGGTGCCGTCGCCGGACCTCGAGGCTCGCCTCGACGAGGCGCTGGTGCTCTTCCGGAAGGGGTATGCGCACCTCGTCGTCTGCACGGGCTACAAGCAGCCCGGCGACGCCTACTCCGAGGCGCAG
>JAJYMD010000079.1 GCA_021787255.1 Actinomycetes bacterium
CCTGCGATCCGCCACGCCGACAAGCGTCGTGATCATGAACGAGCTGTTCTCCTCCACCTCGCTCGAAGACGCGCGGTTCCTGGGCGCCGAGGCGATGCGGAAGCTGATCGAGCTGGACTGCCTTGGCGTGTACGTCACCTTCGTCGACGAGCTCGCGTCGCTCGGCCGCTCCGTCGTCTCCCTGATCAGCACGGTCGTCCCCGACGACCCTGCGACGCGGACCTTCAAGGTCGTCCGGGGGCCGGCCAACGGGCTCGCCTACGCTCTGGCGATCGCCGAAAGGCACCGGCTCACGTACCCCCAGCTGCTCGAGCGCATCCCATGAAGGCGCACCTTCTCTACTCGGACCGAGACTTCGACTTCTCGGTCGAGCCAGGCCTCCTGCACGACGACCTCGCCCAAGATCTCGAGCTCCGCATCGTCCTTCGCACGATGGCACAGGGGGACCGCTTCCTCTTCGACGTCTCGCGCAAGGTGGTGATGGCGAGCATGGGCGCCGTCGCCATGGTCCGCTACCGTCAGGCGGTCCTGGAGGACTGCCTCGCGCACGAGGACATGGTCCGGGAGATGTACGCGCTCGTGGTCGCCGCCTTAGAGGACAAGCGCGGCATCTGGAGCTTCCGTTCCGCCACGTCATCGATCACCCTGCACGGCGCGGTGTCGCAGCTCGAGGCGTTCGCAGCGCGCCTGCGCGAGCTTCGCCGGATCGCAGACGACCACGTCGAAGAGGTCAGCTCTACGGGGTTCCGGATGCTCTTCGAGTCCATTCGACGCGATCTCGATGACGGGTACCTCGAGCTCCTCCGTCTGCACCTGCGCCAGCTCCAGTTCCGCGACGGCGTCCTCATGAGCGCTCGGCTCGGGCGAGACGGCACCGGTGAGGACTACGTGCTCCGCTCCCCTCGGACACGCCGAGCTCGCTGGCGGGAACGGGTCGGCCTCGGGCCGCGGACCGCTTACTCGTTTGCGATTCCGCCGCGCGACGAGGCGGGCATGAACGAGCTCGGCGACCTGACGAATCGGGGGCTCAACCACGTCGCCAACGCCGCGGCGCAGGCGGCCGACCACATCGAGAGCTACTTCTCGATGCTCCGCGCGGAGCTGGCGTTCTACGTGTCATGCCTGAACCTGCGAGCAGCGCTCCGTGCACGGGGGGCACCGCTCACCTTTCCCGTCCCGCTCGCGTCCGACTCGTTCCGGTTCTCGTGCACCGATCTTCGCGACGTGTCGCTGACGCTGCAGACCGAAGCCACCGTCGTGGGCAACGACGTCGAGGCCGACGGCCGTCCGCTCGTCGTCGTGACCGGTGCCAACTCGGGTGGCAAGACCACGTTCCTTCGTAGCGTGGGCCTTGCGCAGCTGATGCTGCAGTGCGGAATGTTCGTCACCGCGTCCTCGTACCGCTCGAGCCTCCACAGTGCCGTCTTCACCCACTTCGGGCGCGAAGAGGACGCGTCGATGCGCAGCGGCAGGCTGGAGGACGAGCTTTGCAGGCTGGACGCGATCGTGGACGCGATCGTGGACGCCGACCGGGATGCCGATCGGGAGGCCACCGGGGATGCCGATGCGGACGCCACCGTGGATGCCGATGCGGACGCCACCGTGGACGGCGACCGGGACGCCACCGTGGACGGCGACCGGGACGCCACCGTGGACGGCGACCGGGACGCCACCGTGGACGGCGACCGGGACGCCGCGAAGAGGCACGCCCTCGTCCTCTTCAACGAGTCGTTCTCGGGCACGAACGAGCGCGAGGGGTCCGAGATCGGTCGCCAGGTCGCCGAGGCGCTCTTGGAGCGCGGCGTGTCGATCTTCTTCGTGACCCACCAGTACGACCTGGCGCACGGCTTTGTCACCGCGAGATCGTCGACGACCCGGTTCCTTCGGGCCGAGCGCGCGTTGGACGGGCGCGCGAGCTTCAGGCTGGTCGCGGCCGAGCCCCTGCCGACGAGCTTCGCGCTGGACGTCTACCGACGGGTCGGAGGGTTCGACGACAATGCCCCGAGGACACGGGACGGTGCCCCGAGGGCAGGGGACGGGCCCAGCAGCGTCGTCGGGCCGGAGGCGATCGCCGGCGGAGCCGATGGCCAACGCACGACTCGCCGTGCTCCGGGCGCGTCCGCGGTGGCAGTGCCAGCCGGTGACCCGGAGACGTGGGAAGGCCCTTTTCGAGGCGCGAGCGGCCCGTAGACTTCGCGCGTGAGCGCGGACGTCGAGCGTGCGACCGTGCCAGTCCCCGCGTCCGGCGCGGTGCCCAGGCACGTGGCCGTGATCATGGACGGCAACGGGCGCTGGGCTGAGTCGAAGGGTCTTCCTCGCACCGAGGGACACCGGCAGGGGGAGGCCACGCTCGCCGAGGTCGTGCGAGCGGCCGACGATCTCGGCATCAGGTGGTTCACCGCCTACGGCTTCTCGACCGAGAACTGGAGGCGTCCGAGAATGGAGGTCGAGTTCATCCTCAGCCTCCACAAGAACATCTTCGCCAGACGGCTCGAGATGCACCGCAACAACGTGCGGATCCGCTGCATCGGCCGGCCTGTCTCGGGGACCTCGCGCCTTCCTCGGCGGATCCTGCGGGAGATGGAGGAGTCGGTGGCGCTCACCAAGGACAACACCGGCCTCAACTTCACGCTGGCCTTCGACTACGGCGCCCGTGAGGAGCTCGTGTATGCGACGCGCGGTGTGCTCGAGGCGCATCGCGAGGCTGGGACCGAGATCGACGAGGACGCATTCGCGCGGTATCTGTACGAACCTGCGATGCCCGCGGTCGACCTTCTCGTGCGCACGTCAGGGGAGCAGCGGTTGTCCAACTTCCTCCTGTGGCAGGCGATCGGCGCCCCCTTCTATGTGACGCCCACGTACTGGCCGGACTTCAGCCGGGAGGAGCTCGCGACGGCGGTGCGGTGGTGGCGAAGCGAGCAGGACCGCGTCATGGCAGGTCACGAGGGGGCGCGTCTCGGACACCAAAGCGGCGTGAACGAGTGACCGGGACGCGGTAACCTGGGTGTTGCATCGGCGGTGTGACTCGAGCGAACGCGGGAGCCCCTGTTCGGGGATGCGGAACAGGGGCACGCACGGCAAGGGCATTGGGGATGGTCGGAATGGCCACAGGGGAAGGCACGGAAGGCGGTTCCGGGTCGGGCGGCCCTGCTCCTGAATTGGGGCTCGCGCTGCGGCTACGCGCGCACGAGGTCTGCGAGCGTCTGGTGGAGGGCTGGCGGGCATCGGGTGAGGGCGCGCGCCAGGCGCGCACAGTGGAGACAGACATCTGTCGAGCGACCCGCGCGGGGACGCTCGCCGTGGCCGACTACCTGGTCAGCGGGCAGAAGGTCTCCCGGGACCGGTCCGAGGAATGGGACTGGACCGGCGAGGCCCCACTGGCCGGGCGCATCGCCTTGTCGAGCGTCGCCAAGCTCTACGTGGGCTGGCGTGCCGCGTGTGGGGAAGTGCTCCGGGAGGAGGCGTCGGCGCAGGGGCTCGATCAAGAGGCGCTCGACGCCTCCCTGCGAGCGGTGCAACTCGGCTTCGACGCGAGCCTCATCCGGATGGCCCGGCGCTTCGAGGTGACCCGGCGGGGGCTCGAGGAGCAACTGGCGGAGCACCAGGCGCGGCTCGAGCACCAGGCGCTCCACGATCCGCTGACGGGCTTGGCGAACCGAGTCCTGCTCCTCGACCGGATCCAGCACGCAGTCGAGAGCCTGGCGCGCCGCGAGGCCGGCGCCGCGGTGCTCTTCATGGACCTCGACTACTTCAAGGCGGTCAACGATGCATCCGGCCACTCCGTAGGCGACCAGCTGCTCCTCGGCGTGGCGAGGCGGCTCAATGCAGCAGTGAGGCCCAACGACACGATCGCCCGCCTCGGCGGCGACGAGTTCGTGGTCCTCTGCGAAGACCTCCGCGAGCCGGTCGCAGAGGGGGTCGCCGTCGCAGAGCGGATCGCCGAGCGGTTCGAGGACCCGTTCGTGGTGGGAGAGCGCGAGATCACGGTGGCTGCCAGCATCGGCATCGCACCTGCGTGCAAGGACGACACGGCCGACGCGCTGCTCGGACGGGCAGACCGCGCCATGTACCGAGCGAAGCAGCTCGGGAGGGGGCGCGTCGAGGTCTACGACCCCCTGATCGACCACCAAGAGACGCGGCGAGCGGAGCTGGAGGGCGCGCTGGCGCACTCGGTCGACGAGTCACAGCTCCGCCTCGTGTACCAGCCTCTCATCGACGTGTCGACCCGAAGGGTGGTCGCGCGCGAAGCGCTGTTGCGCTGGGACCACCCGACCTTCGGGACCGTCGTGCCCGCAGAGATCATCCCCCTCGCCGAGTCGGCCGGGCTCATCACAGCCATCGGGAGGTGGGTGCTGTCGACGGCGTGCGCACAGTGCGCGGCCTGGCGCAGCGCCGGCGAGCCCGACATCGGCGTGACCATCAACGTCTCAGGGATGCAGTTGGCGAGCGGAAAGTTTCACGCAGAAGTGGAGAGTGCTCTCAAGAAGAGGGGCCTGCCCCCGGATTCGCTCACCGTGGAGGTCGCCGAGAGCCTGCTCATGGCAGATCGTGACGACGCGCGTGAGGGCCTGGACCGTGTTCGGTCGCTCGGGGTCCGGGTCGCGATCGACGACTTCGGCACCGGCTACTGCTCGTTGTCCTGGCTCGCCGGTCTGCCCGTCGACGTGGTGAAGATCGACCGGAGCTTCATCGCGGTGATGAGCAATGCCGATCGTCAATCGGCGATCGTCGACGCGATGATCTACCTCGCGCACACGCTCGGCTTCGTCGTGGTCGCCGAGGGAGTGGAGACGGACGCGCAGCTCCACCGGCTCGAGCTCTTGGGTTGTGACGCGGCGCAGGGCTTTCTCCTGGGCTCGCCCGAGCCGCTCGCGCAGGGTGAGAGGCGAGTTCGGCCATAGCACGGCAGCGCCGGTCGGCGGCGGTCCGCGGCGGCGAGCGGCGGCGAGCGGCTTGGCCGCTCAGCTGCGCGTTGCCGGCCCTCACGGGTTCGCTACTATTGCGTCACAGTGACGGAACAAGCGAACAGCACACAGGCAGGTCGTTGCGCCTACTGCCGGCGTCCCTTGACAGCTGCCCGCAGCCAAAGCCGTGGAGACGGGGAGCGCACCGGCGCAGGAAGGCGACCGGGCCGCCCCGCCAAGTACTGCAAGCGATCCCACCGCCAGCGTGCCTACGAAGCCCGCCGGCGCGCCGAGCGTGCGTCGCTGCCCGCCGGCCTGGTCGTGGTCGAGGTGTCCAGCCTCGACCGTCTGCACGACCGGCTGTACGCGCTGGAGGCTGCGCTGGACGACGTCGATGCCGACCTGTCTCAGCTTCCGGCGTCCGCATCGGAGCGGTCCCGCCTGCGCGCCTACCACGCGGCGTTTGCGCACCTGCGCACGGCGGCTGAAGACCTCCGGGGCCTCCTCGTAGAGCCCGTCGGCGCCTGATCGGGCGGGACGCAGCGACCGGAGCTCGACGTCGGCCCGTCCGGCTTTCCTGCCTAACTTGACATAATGGACCTTATCGGCGGTTTCGAGGGAGGGATCGGGCGTTGGGCTGCCTTCGTGGCCGGTTCCTTCGTGGGGCGATCCCTCGGGCCGGTCCCGTCGTGGGGCGACTTCCGCCGATCCCCTCGTCTTCGCCGGTCCCCGCCGAACCCCGCCGATCCCCCCGACCATGGGATGTTGGGTAGCGTCGCTTCCCATGCAATCGAGTGGGCGGAGGCGTCTGCGTGCCCGCCGGGCTCTCGCAGCGGCTGTGGGAACGGCCGTCGTTCTTGCAGGAGCGGGCTGGGGCGGCAGCGTCGCCTGGGCGGGACCGAGGAGCGCTGGCGCGAGGGACCACGGGAAGAAAGGCCACAGCGCCGCGCACAGACACCACGGCCCCAAGCTGCCGGTCGTCAAGCACGCGAAGGACCTCAACCTCGAGCCGGTGATCCGCGCTTCGAAGGGGAAGCCGCCGAAGAAGCTGGAGGTGAGGAACCTGGTCAAGGGCACCGGGGCGACCGTCACGAGGTCGAGCACCGTCGATGTGATCTACGTGGGCGCGAACTACCGCACTGGGAAGGACTTCACACAGGCGACCTGGACCTCGAAGCGTCCGACCGCGTTTCCGCTGAGCGGCGTGGTCCACGGCTTCGCCGAGGGACTGATCGGCATGAG
>JAJYMD010000440.1 GCA_021787255.1 Actinomycetes bacterium
CGCGCGCCGAAGCGCGCGACGGCCGGCCGCGTACTCCCGGTCGCTGCGCTCGAGGAGCGTCCCGACCTTCTCGAGCACAGCCGCCGCCCCCGCGGCGGAGAGCGGCGGCGGGGTCCACGCGGTCGCGGACGGTCCGGGGGCACCCACGACGGGGAGGGGCGCCATCCCGAGAAGCCGGTCAACCGCGGTCCTGAGATCGCGCGCCGCCGTTGCCCGTTCGGCCATCGCTGCGGCCACGTCGGCGCCCGCATCCCCCGAGGGGGCGGGTGACGCAGCTGTGGCCGCCTCGATCGCGAGCGACGAGGTGGAGCGGACGAGTGTGTCGAGCGACTCCTCGAGCGCCGTGCGATCGTCGTGCGGCGCGCCGGCGAGCAGCGTGCGGAGCTCCTCGCCCTGGCGGTTCGACTCCTCGACGAAGAGCCGAGCCTGCGCGGCGTAGGACCGGTCGACCGCCCGCTCGTAGCCCACGGACTGGGTGCGGATCCTCAGAAGGCCGCCCACGACCAACGCGCCGACCAGCACGGCGAGGATCCCGCCGCCGACGGCGAGCGGGCTCAAGCGTGCGGAACGGCGCCCGTGTCTGCGACGATCGATGGGAGGCACCGGCGCGTGACGCTACCGCCGCGTCCTCGAGGCTCCGCACTGGGCAGCGGGCCCGCCGGCGGCCTCCGCCGTCCGTCGACGGGAGCCCCGCTCAGGCGTCGGAGGTCTCGGCCTCCGCCCAGCTCTCGCTGCGGACGGCGCCCGAGGTACGCAGGACGCTCGCCGTGCTGCGCCACGCAACGGTCGGCTCGATCGCCTCGAGCTGGACTCGGTCGCGGTGGCGCTCGACGACAGACAGGAGCGAAGTGAGCGTACGGGAATTCAGCAGGTGCGGCACGAGGCCGAGGTCGAGCAGCTTCGTGTGCGCGGCCCGGTAGTAGTGCTCGTGCTCCTCCACCCTCGGATTGTCGAGATGGACGATCTCGGCGGTCCCCGAGTAGGCGTCGACGACCATCTCGGCGAGCTGCTGGACGGAGAACGACTCGGTGAACTGGTTGAAGACCCGGTACTCGCCCGGCTCGGCCGGGTGCAGGCAGGCGAGCTCGACGCACGCGAGCGTGTCGCGGATGTCGAGCATCCCGCGGGTCTGGCCACCAGTGCCGTAGACGGTGAGAGGGTGGCCGGCGACGGCTTGGACGCAGAAGCGGTTCAGCACGGTGCCGAACACGCCGTCGTAGTCGAAGCGCGTGGCGAGATCCGGGTGCAGGACGGTCTCGGGCGTCTCCTGGCCGTAGACGATGCCCTGGTTCAGGTCGGTCGAGCGGAGGCCCCAGATCCGGCAGGCGAACATGATGTTGTGGCTGTCGTGCACCTTGGAGAGGTGGTAGAAGGAGCCAGGCTGCTTCGGATATGGCAGGACATCGGTCCGCCCGCGGTGCGTGATCTCGATGAAGCCCTCTTCGATGTCGATGTTCGGCGTACCGTACTCGCCCATGGTGCCGAGCTTGACGAGGTGGATCTCCGGGTTCACGTCCGCGATCGCGTAGAGGAGGTTCAGCGTCCCCACCACGTTGTTCACCTGCGTGTACACGGCGTGCTGCTGGTCGATCATCGAGTAGGGCGCAGAACGCTGCTCCGCGAAGTGCACGATGGCGTCGGGTGCGAACTCCTCGAGGGTCCTGTGGACGAACGGCGCGTTCGTGAGGTCGCCGACGTAGATGGTGATCCGAAGGCCCGAGACCTCCTCCCAGACCCGGACCCGGTGCTGAAGGTGCTTGATCGGCACCAGGCTGTCCACGCCCATCTCGAAGTCGTACTGGCGGCGGGCGAAGTTGTCCACGACGCCCACCTCGTGCCCGCGGCCGGACAGGTGCAGCGCGACCGGCCACCCCAGGTACCCGTCGCCACCAAGAACCAGGATCCTCACAGACCGTCTCCTCTCGTCGTGGAGTGCCTCCGAGTCCGATCGCGCGACGGCGCGCACGAACCCCTCGGCAGGGCTTCGTCCCCAACCACTATGCCGGCCGACCCTTGGAATCAGCTGAGAAATTGGGGAAAGCTCCCTGAAAGTGAAGGCAGATCTCCGGGAAGCGAACCGGACGATCGGAGCCGGGCCTCTGCGGTCGACGGCGTCGTCTCACGGACCGCTCCTTGGAGCCCCGGCCCGGAAGGCTGCTCAGCGTCTCGACCAGCCTGCCGCGACGAGCAGTTCGGCGATCTGCACCGCGTTCAACGCGGCGCCCTTGCGGAGATTGTCGCCGACGACGAACAGCGCGAGGCCTCCGCCGTCGGCGCGGCGGACACGTCCCACGTAGGTGGGGTCCCGGCCGGCGGCGAGGAGCGGCGTGGGAAGCTCCGCGAGGACGACGCCGGGTGCGGCAGCGAGGACCTCCGTGGCCTCCTCGGGGGACAGCTCACGCGCGAATTCGGCGACGATCGCCGCCGAGTGGCCGGTGAAGACGGGGACCCGCACGCACGTGCAGGCGACCGCCAGGTCGGGGATCCCGAGGATCTTGCGGCTCTCGTTGCGGTACTTCTGCTCCTCGTCGGTCTCCAGCGAGCCGTCGTCCACGATCGTGCCGGCGAGCGGCACGACGTCGTGGGCGATCGGTGCGGCGAACCGCACCGGCTCGGGGAAGTCGAGCGCCGCCCCGTCGAAGGTGAGCTCGGCCGCTCGGTCCACCGTCTTGGCCAGCTGCTCGGCCAGCTCCGACACCCCGGTGCGTCCCGCCCCTGACACCGCCTGGTAGCTCGCCACCACGAGCCGCCGGAGACCGGCCGCGTCGTGGAGCGGCTTCAGGACGGGCATGGCCACCATCGTCGTGCAATTGGGGTTCGCCACGATCCCCTTCGGGATCGACGAGAGCGCGCCGGGGTTCACCTCCGCGACCACGAGCGGCACGTCGGGGTCCATGCGCCACGCCGAGGTGTTGTCGACGACCACGGCGCCGGCCGCGGCGAGACGCGGCGCGAGGTCGCGTGACGCGGCGGCCCCGGTGGAGCACAGCGCGAGGTCGAGCCCCGAGAGGTCGGCCGTCGCGGCGTCCTCCACCACGACGGCCGACCCTTGCCACTCGAGGGTGGTGCCGGCCGACCGAGCCGACCCGAAGAAGCGGATCCCCTCGACGGGAAAGGCTCGCTCGGCGAGCACCGACCGCATCACCTGACCGACCTGCCCGGTCGCGCCGAAGACCCCGACCTGCGCCACGGCCGCGCAGCCTACCTCGAAGCGCGGGGAGGTCAGGCGAGCTCGAAGGCGCGGTGCAAGGCGCGCGCGGCGCGCTCGACGTCTTCCTCGCGCACGATGCAGGAGATCCGGATCGTCGAGGTCGAGATCAGGTCGATGTTGATCCCCTCGGCCGCGAGCGTCTCGAACATCGTGGCGGTCACGCCGGGGTGCGACTTCATCCCGGCTCCGATGACCGAGAGCTTCGCGATCCCCTCGTCCGAGGTGACCCCCGTCCCGCCCAGTTCGCCGATGTGCTCCGAGACGCCTTCGACTGCGGCCGCGACCTGGGTGCGCGGGACCGTGAAGGAGATGTCCGTGGTGCCGCGGACCGACGCGTTCTGCACGATGTCGTCCACGTTGACGGCGCGGTCCGCCAGCGCGCGGAACAGGCGCGCGGCGACGCCCGGCCTGTCCGGGACGCCCGCCACGGTGATCTTCGCCTGCGAGACGTCGTGGACGACCGCCGTGACGATCGCCTGTTCCATCGACTCGTCCTCCTCTACGATCCAGGTGCCGGGTTCCCAGGTGAAGCTGCTTCGCACCTGCAGCGGGACGTGGTGGTTCCGCGCGAACTCGGCGGATCGCAGCTGCAGCACCCTGCCCCCCGCGGCGGCGATCTCGAGCATCTCCTCGAAGCTGACGCGCGAAAGCTTGTGCGCGTCCGGGACGATCCGCGGGTCGGCGCTGAAGACGCCCGTCACGTCCGTGTAGATCTCGCAGACCTCCGCCCCGAGCACGGCCGCGAGCGCGACCGCGGTCAGGTCCGACGCCCCGCGTCCGAGCGTCGTGACGTCGTGCTCCGTCGACACCCCCTGGAACCCCGCGACGACCGGCACCTTTCCGGCCTCCAGCGCCTCGATGATCCTTCCGGCACGGATGTCGACGATCTTCGCCTTCGTGTGGTCGGTGTCCGTGACGATGCCGGCCTGGCTCCCGGTGAAGGAGGACGCCGGGACACCCAGCTCGGCGAGCGCCATGCACAGCAGCGCGGTGGAGATGCGCTCGCCCGAGCTGACGAGCATGTCGTACTCGCGAGGCGGCTGGACGGAGCTCACCTCCCGGGCGAGGCGAATGAGGTCGTCGGTCGTCTTGCCCATCGCGCTCACGACCACCACGACGTCCTTGCCGCTTCGTCTCGTGCGCGCCACGTGGTCCGCGACTGCGCGGATGCGCTCGGCGTCGCCGACGGAGGTCCCACCGAATTTCTGGACGACCAGCGCCATGCGAAGACGCTATCCGCACCTGTCGCGGCCCCGATAACGTGTCGGCCCGTGCCCACCGAGAAGCGAGCCAGGCAGAAGGCCGCCCGCAGGAAGAAGCGGGCAGCGCAGGTCCGCCGGGTCCGGACCCGGCGTCGCCTGCGTGCCGGCGGGTTGGTCGCGCTAGGCGCTGCAGTGGTGCTGCTCCTCGTCCTCCTCACCACCGGCGCGTTCTCGAGCAGCCCGCCACCGGCGAAGACCAAGAAGCCCGCCAGCGCGACGAGCACGACGAGGACGGCGAAGGCGGCCGCGACGGATGCGGCGCTGCAGACGGCGGCGAACAAGCTCGCCGTCGCCGCGCACTGCCCCGCCAGCCCCGCGACGCGCGTGAACACCCTGCACTGGCCGGCTCCACCGCCGATGACGATCGACCCGTCGAAGACGTACAGCGCGACGGTGAAGACGACGGCGGGCTCGTTCGTGATCGCGCTCGACGCCAAGGCGGCCCCGCGCACGGTCAACAACTTCGTCTTCCTCGCCGAGCGGGGCTTTTACGACTGCAACACCTTCCACCGGGTGATCCCGGGCTTCATGGACCAGACCGGCGACCCGACGGGCACGGGCACCGGGGGGCCCGGCTACGAGTTCGCGAACGAGAACGTCCCGGCGGCATACGCCACCGGCGACGTCGCGATGGCCAACTCGGGCGGCACGGACACGAACGGGAGCCAGTTCTTCGTCGTCGTACCCGGAGGGGCCAGCACGCTCGACAGGGACCTGAAGGCCGGGGACGAGTACTCGCTCTTCGGCACCGTCACCTCGGGCATGCCCGTCGTCGAGAAGATCAACGCGGAAGGCGGCACGACACCGTCGGGAAAGCCGAAGGTCGTCCAGCGCATCCTCACCGTGACCATCCACGAGAGCTGAGGCGGCCGTGACCGACATCCCGGCCCCCGACGGCTCCAGCCCCAGGCGCCAGCGGTTCGAGGCGCCTCCGCCGATGATCATCGACCCCGAGCGGCGGTACAGCGCGACGATCGAGACCTCGAAGGGCACGATCGTCGCCGAGCTGGACGTACACGGCGCGCCGGTCACCGTGAACAACTTCGTGTTCCTCGCCCGCTGGCACTACTACGACGGGGTCGTGTTCCACCGGATCATCCCGGGGTTCGTGATCCAGGGAGGCGACCCCGAGGGCACCGGTCGGGGCGGACCCGGGTACCGCTTCGCGGACGAGCTGCCCAAGCCGGGCCGCTACCGGATCGGCTCGCTCGCGATGGCGAACGCGGGGCCGGACACGAACGGCAGCCAGTTCTTCATCGTGAGCGGCCCCGACGGCGTCGGGCTCCCCCCCCAGTACTCGCTGTTCGGGTCGGTGGTGAGCGGGGGTGACGTCGTCTTTGTCATCGACGCCGTCGGCTCGCGCTCAGGAGCTCCGAAAGAGCGCGTGGTCATCGAGTCCGTCACCGTCGTCGAGCGGGATTGATCCGCGCGCTCGGGCGGCGCCCGCCGCATGGACCGTGGCGTGGATCGTGGCGAGCGGGCGGTGCGCTCGTGCTCGGAGCGCTCGCGCTCGGCACGGCAGCCTGCGGCGCTGTCGCTCACGCGGCTGGCCCGCACGCGCACCTCCCCGGGCGGCGCATCACGGCGCCTTCGCCAGCGACCCACAGCACGACGACCGGCCCGACCGGTGCCCGGAGCACAACGAGCGGCCCGACCG
>JAJYMD010000106.1 GCA_021787255.1 Actinomycetes bacterium
TCCGTACTCGGCAGGGGCCGCCGACTCGGTGGCCGAGACGCTGAGCGCGCTCTTGCCGAGCAGGGCCTCGACGACCGGGGCGAGCGGGAGGTTGGACGCGCTGACCTGGGCGCTCGCGAGGCAGAACGGCGTCGTGAAGACCCGGCCGTCGGCCGAGGACGGGCGCGTGGGCGTCGCGTTCGCGCACGTGACTGTCGTGAGGTGGGCGTTGCTCGGCAGTCCCGCCGAGGCGAGGTTGCGACCGAAGACCGTGTGCACCGTGGCCTCCGCCACGGACGGCGAGAGGGTCGGGATCCCGTAGGAGGTGGCCGAGTGGCTGGCGCTGTCGGCGCCGGTCAGCGCGGCGAAGGACGTCGCCTGGTCGAGGCGGAGCCGCACCTCGTGGAGCAGCGCCATGTTGAGCGCGAAGGCCATCGCCGCGAGCAGCGCCGGGAGCGCGACGATCAACAGCGCGATCGCCTGACCCTTCTCGTCCTCCGCCCGCCGGCGCCCGGCCGCCCGCTGCACCGCTACCCCTCCGGCGTGCACGTGGTCGCGGTCCCGTTCTCGAGCACCGGCCCGTTCGCGTCCGGGCGCCAGGCGGTCTCCGAGGGCACGGTCACGCTCTCGTGGATCGGCGACGAGGTGAACAGGTGGCCGAGGTCCAAGAAGAGCGGGGAGCCGAGGAACGGGAAGACGAGGTGGTACTGGTATGTGACGCTCACGGTCATGAACTGCGAGCCGGTCGTCTGGTTCCCGACGAGCGCGCACAGCGGCCGGAGCGGGAACGCCGCCCCTTGGGACGAGACGGTTGCCTGCTCGCTCACGCCTCCGACGGACCCCGAGGCAGAGACGAGGTCCTGGGGGGCCGAGTTGCCGCTCCTGAGCGCCTGGTCGAGCGCGGAGCTCACATCGGGGGTGATCGCGCCCTCGCTCGCTGCGACCCGCGCCGCCTGGCGCACCGCGGAGGCGACCGCGTCGCGGGTGGTCGCGTAGAAGACGGTCTCGAAGATCCCCGCCAACAGCGCGAAGAGGAAGGGCACGATCAAGATGAACTCGACCAGGGCCTGCCCATGTTCGTCGCGGCCGTGCCGACGCCCGGGTCGTCCACGTGCTGGCTGCTGGTGGGGGTCCTCGCACATCACCATGGGAATCGTCTGCTCGTCTCGTGCGCCGGCCAGGCCTCACGGCTCCCGGTCAGCCTGGTGTGGCGCGTGGTTGCGAGCGTCAGGGCCCCGGTCCTGCTCCGCCAGCGTTGCGGCCGCATCCGTATCCTCTTGGCGTGAGCGCTGAGCGAGACGTCGACTGGGACCCGCAACGCTGTGCGGCCGAGCTGCGAGCGGCACCCAGGCGGTTCCACGAGGCGGCACGGCAGGTGCAGTGGGGCGTCGCCGTCGTGCTCGACTTCGCGATCCACCCGACCGGGAGGCTCGTGGCCGCCCCCGTTGCCGAGTACGACCCCGACGACCCGTTCGCCGGGCTCTTGGGCGCCACTGCGCCGCCGGGAACCGTGGCGTCTGGCGTCGTGCTCATGGCCCCTCCGTGGCTCGCCGACACGCCCTTCGCCGTCACCCCGTCGCTGCCCACCGATGCCCTGCTCGTCGTCGTCGGCGCCGACGCGACGGTGTTCTCAGGCGACGCCCAAGAGGGCTCTCCCCTCGTCGCCCGGCGCCTCGGCGACATGCACGAGTCGTCCGCGGCGCTCCGCTACGCGGTCGTCTTGTCGAGACGCCTCGGCGTCACCGTCGCCCCGCCCGAGCGCCGTTGCCTCGGCGCGTGCCTCGCGAACAGCTGGGCGAAACGCTGCCTGTGGCGCTCCCGGCGCCTGGGCCGACACCTCGACCCGACAGAGGTCGCCGCGCTCGACCCCATCGATCTCGCAGGCGACCCGGCGGCGCCCTACGACGACTGGCCGGGCGTCTTCGAGCGCATGGCATCGGGCGACCTCCCCTATCGACAGGGCGTCCCCGGCGGGGCCAGCGTCTCGATCGACGCCCTGTGCGCGTCGGGGTGGCTCGATCCCGGCGCGCTCGGATGGATGGTCTTCTCCTCCACGTTCACGACCGGGGAGCTCGACTTGTTCACCAAGGCGCTGGCGTCGATGCAGATCGAAGCGCTCGCCGCCTTCCGGGCCACGATCGTCGAACGCGGCTGGCTCCCGAGCCGCTGGTTCGCCGACGCCGTGTACCACAAGCGCGCGCAGCGCCTGCAACTCGGCGACCTCGACCGGCGCCTGCGACTGATCATCGAAGCCGTGTCCACGACAGAGGGCATCTCCACGCTCGCAGTGGAAGCCTCGACGCCGCTCGACCCCGACGAGAAGGCCCGCCAGGAGCTGTACCGCTCGGGGACGTTCGCCGCCATCGCCGAGCTCTTCTACCGCTACGGCCCCGTTCGTCGCGACGTCGCGTTCGGCACGGCGGTCCTCGCCTCGAACGGCTTGCTCGGCGCGTTCGCCTACCGTCGCCTCGGTCGGCCGAGGACGCGCCCGCCCTTCTACGAGGCCCTCGACCCGCCCCCGCCGCCCGAAGGCGTCGAGGCGGTCGAAGAGCTCTGCGCCCGAGAGCTCGACCGCTCGCTCCCATTCGGTGGCCTCTACGACTGGGACGTCCCCGAAGAAGCCGACGGTATCGTCCTCACCGCGGCGACCCAGGAGGCGATGTCGGACC
Organism: Actinomycetes bacterium; assembly: GCA_021787255.1. The sequence continues at coordinate 2,649 of JAJYMD010000106.1, forward strand.
CGTCCTGGCGCGGGCACGGCCCGAGCGACTCGGGGATGCTCGCGCTCGGGGTCGCGCGCGACGGCGTCGTCGCCTGTGGACGGCTCCACCGCAGCGACGACCTCTTCGGGCACGAGCCCGACGAGCTCGTGCACTTCGTCTCCTACGTCCCTCTCGACGACCTGACCTCCTTGACCCCCGAGCCGCTCGCGCTCATCCTCGCCGTCGCGGCCCTGGCGCTCGTGGGGAGGAGCGCCCCGCCGCCGCGGCCCGATCCGCTCGGCCCGTACTTGGCGAGTGTCTGGGCGAAAGCCATCGAGGAGCGCTCAGCCCAGACGGGGGGCCTGCGTCTCTCGACGCCCGACACCGCCGCCTGTGACCCGCTCGCCGACCCCTCGTGGCACCGCATCGCCGGGGCGCCCGACGTCTTCATCGCCCACGAGCTCGTGCGCTCGGGTCTTGCGTCGCTCCCCGACGCCGACCCGGTCACCCGCGCGTGCTTCGGTCCGCTCGACTGGCTCTCGCTCGGTCCGAGCGTCTTCGCGTGGGCGCTCGAGGCGCTGCGGCTCCCCTCAGACGCGGTGCTCGCCATCGTCGCGCGCTCTTGCGACGAGGGCGCCGCCGCACAGGTGGTCTCCAAGCTCACGACGAGGCGCTGGCTCCTCGACCCGGCCTCCGACCGGAAGCGGTTTGCCTTCTGAGGGAGCCGCTTTCGACGCTGCAAGCGTCGCGCCGACTGCGCCGGAGCGCCGCCTCAGCACTCCTCGAGGCGCGCCGCGAGGGCCGAGATCCAGGCGAGCGCCTGCTTCTCGTCGCGCTCGACGGGCATCGGCTCGAGTGCGGCCAGGAGCCGCTTGCCGTAGCCGCGGTCGCACAGGCGCCGGTCGAGCACCACGGCCATGCCCTCGTCGTCGGCGCGGCGGATGAGCCGTCCGAGCGCCTGGTGGAGCGCGACGGACGCCTCGGCGAGGTCGACCTCCGCGAAGCCGCTCGGCCCCGCCTCGTGGCGCCGGGCGGCGGTCAGCGGCTCGTCGGGGAACGGGAACGGGATCCGGTCGACGACGAGGAGGCTGAGGGTCGGGCCGGGAGCGTCCACGCCGGTGAAGAACGTCCTGGTCGCGACGAGGACCGAGCGCTCTTGCGCGACGAAGCGCTCGAGCAGCTCCCCACGGCCGGCGTCGCCTTGGACGAGGAGGAGGTGCCCCTCTGCGGCGAGCCCCTGGCGCATCGCCTCGAGCATCCGCCACGAGGTGCACAGCACCAGGGCACGGCCCCCGGCGGCCGCGACGAACCGCCTCGTGGTCGCGACGGCGAAACGCCCCCACCCAGGTGTCGCCGGTTCGGGGGCGGTGCGGTCGGGAACCCAGAGGAGCGCCTTTTCCCGCAGGTCCCACGGGGAGCCCAGGTCGACGTAGGCGCCCTCGGGAAGCCCGAGCTGGCGGCACAGCTCCACCGATGCGTCCGCAGAGACGAGGCACGCAGGACGAGACGCCCACAATGTGCTGCGCTCGAGGAACGGTGCGACCGAGATGGGGGCCATCCGGGCCGACGGCACAGCGCCCGTGCGGTCGACGAAGTGGACCACGCCGTCGCGAGGCTCGGTCATCTTGAGAGCGGCGCGTGCCGCCGAGCGAGCGCTCTGCGCCAGGCGCCCGAGCGCGCCCGCAGCGGCCTTGGCGTCGGGATCTTGGGAGCCCGCGTAGCACTCCCGGGCTTCCTCGGCGAGCTCGGCGATGTCGACCAGCGCCCCCTTGCACACGACGAGCGAGGCACGCAGCGGGCCCGGGGCGCTCGGGCTGATCCGCTCGCCGCGCCCGTCGTTGAGCGCGGCATCGAAGAGCCCGACCTCTCGACGCCAGAGCGCGACGTCGGCCGTGGCGCCGATACCGAGACGCGCCGCTCGCTCGACGATGCGGGTGAGACGCGCCGCGTCGAGCGTCGCGCCGAGCACCTCGGTGAGGACCGGGGCGAGCATGTGGCACTCGTCGACGACCAATACGCTGCGCTCTGGCAGCACCGCGCCCCCGCTCACGAGGTCGGCGGCCACGAGGTGCAGCGTCGCGAGCACGAACCTGGCCCGGCGCGCGTCGCGTCGTGCCGCCTCGGAGAAGCACGACGCGGCGAACGGGCACTTGGAGGCCCCCGCGCAGTCCGTCGCTCCCACCGACACACGCCTCCACAGCGCGTCGCTCACCGAGGGGGTGAGCTCCTCGCGCTCGCCGCGCGTCGTGCGCCCGAGCCAGTCGAGGAGCCCGAGCAGCTCGGGGGGGCGCTCCCGAGCCCTCAGGACGTCCTCGACCATCGCCCGGCAGGCGTAGGCCTGGCGGCCCCTGATCCGTGCGACGCTCACCGGAGCGTAGCCCCGCGCCTTGGCGGCCTCGGAGAGCAGCGCGAGGTCGCGCTGGACCAGCTGGTCCTGGAGTGCGTAGGTCGCGGTCGCGATCACGGCGTCGGTCCCGGCGACGATCAACGGCACGAGGTAGCCGAGGCTCTTGCCGACGCCGGTGCCCGCCCGGATCGCCACCTTCCCCCCGCTCTTGATCGCGTCGAGGACGCTGAGCGCGAGGCGCTCTTGGAGCGGCCGCACCTCGCCGCCGCCAGCGATCCGCTCGGCGCACGCGCCGAGCAGCTCGACGACGCGCGCTTCGTCGGAGGCCGGGGTGCCCACGAAGGACCGGCGCACGCCGCGTTCACGACGCTCGCCGATGGCCGCCCGAGCGACGACGCCGCTCGGCGCCGGCCGCTCGCTCAACGCCGGTCCGAGGGAGTTGCCGCCTGCTGCCCCTCGTCGAGAGAGCCGTCGAGCGCCGCTCGAGAGGCGGCGAGCATCAGCGCGTCGGGGACGAGCCGCTCAACGACCTCTGCGACCGCTCCGAGGTCGCTCGCACACGGGAGCCGTTCCATCGCGGCGATCGTCGCGGGCAGGACGCGGCCGGGGACGACGAGGCATCCGTCGTCGACGAGCATCGCCGAGGGCAGTGCGACCCCCCACGTCGCAAGCGCAGCGCGCACCGGCACGTCGCCGTAGGGGCGCAGCCCTTCGGCGACCAGCTCGGAGAGGTCCTCTGCGCAGCGTCGCGTGACTGCGGTGCGCAGTCGCTCGACCTCCGTGCCCCTGTGGCCGACGACGTGCCAGCCGTCTGTGCGCTCGACCGCCTTGCCGTGCGCCCGCTGCGAGGCGACCACCCAGATGCCGCAGGGGGCGACCACGACGTGGTCGACGACGCTCCCGCCCGGGATCGCGCGGTCGTGGAGCACCCGCGCCCCGATCGTGCGCTCGAGTGCAGAGAGTACTTCGGCACTCTGCCAGCACCCCAGCGCGCGGTCGAGCCATGCCCCGCACTCGGGGTCCTCGACCTGCGCACCGGTGCGCAGCCAGGCGGCGGCCCCGAACGCCGCCGCCGCCGCCGCACCTGCCCCGGCGCCGGCTGGCGCCCCGACGGCCCAGCCGATCACGACCCCGAGCGCGCACGCCACCACCACCGCGCCCAGGCGG
>JAJYMD010000316.1 GCA_021787255.1 Actinomycetes bacterium
GCTATGACGGCGCGGTGGCTTATTGGGACCACCACCTGGGCATCCTCTTGGAAGAGCTCGCGGATCTCGGCATCGCCGGCGAGACGGCGGTGATCGTGACTTCGGACCACGGCGAGTGCCTGGGCGAGAACGGTTGCTACGGGGACCACCCGATGGCCAACGAGGCGTCGCATCACATCCCCATGGTGATCCACTGGCCGGGTCTCACGACGGCGGTTCCGAGCGAGCGTCGCCACGTCGCGGGCCTCGCCTACCAGCTCGACGTGTGTCCTACGGTCTGTGAGCTGCTCGGCATCGAGGTGCCCGCGGACTGGGAGGGCGAGTCGTTCGCGCCCGCAGTGCGTGGTGCGCCGTTCACCGGGCGCGACCGGCTCATCTTGAGCCATGGCGCCTATACGTACCAGCGGGCGGTGCGCACGGCCGAGCACCTCTACATCAGAACCCTCCACCCCGGGTGCTGGCGTCTGGACCGCGAGCAGTTGTACGCGATCGAAAGCGATCGGTACATGACGGCCAACCTCCTCGCCGGTTCCGGTGCCGCCGGAGGTGGCGAAGGAGGCTCCACGGATCACGAGCGGGTCGCGGCCGATCTTGCAGGCGTGCTCGAGAGCTGGCGGCAGCAGCATCTGACCCTGCGCGATCCGCAGCCCGATCCGATGGAGGCGCGTCGCTACGAAAGCCCCGCCGACGCGTTCTACGTTCCGAGTTACGCGAAGCGGTTGGTCCGCACCGGGCGAGAGGAGCTTGCAGAGGACCTCGATCGGCGTCTGCATGCTGACTGGGTGACCCGCGCCCGCTGGTGAGCTGCGAACTTTTCGACGGTTCTCAATTTTCGATTCCTCTCGATTCGTGCGACCAAGCGGACCTGACGAGGCGTGCCCGGAGACCACGACGCTCAGGGCGTCTCGTCGCAGGCCGACGGCCCAGGTTGGGCGGGCGCCACCGTCGCGTCCGAGATCGACGAGAATGTCGTGTCCGCGACCGATGAGATGCCGGTCATGGCCGACGGACGGTTCGTGAGCTCCGCGGTGAAGAACCGGGCGACGACCTTGGCGACGACTGTTCGTGACGGAGCTGTGGTGTAGCCCGCGAGGTGGCTCACCCCTGAGAGCTGGAGATACCACTTCGGCTCGGGTGCTCCGTCGTACAGCTGCACGCTGCACGACGGGTAGTTCACGACGTCTGTCCGGCTCTGGACTGCGAGCAGCGGCACGGAGGGTAGCTTCGGTGTGAAGTACTCGCCGCCGAAGAAGTTGGGCAGCTCGGCCCCTGACAGCACCGCCACCGCCTTCACCTTGGGTGTGAAGTCGGCGGAGTCGGCCGCGACGGCGAGGCTGACGTCGCCCCCGTCGGAGTGCCCGACGACGCCCACCTCTGCCGCGTCGACGCGCCCGAAGAGCACGTTGTCCGGCTCGTCGGCGTCGGCGAGGACCGACTGGATCACGAATCGCAGCTCGGCGGGGTGGTTCACGATGTCGTCGGCGTCACGGATGTTTGTCCCTGTGGGTGTCGATCGTGTGTACGGGTGAGGGGGCGGATCGGTGTGGGGATAGGTCGGTGCCGCGACCACGAAGCCGGCCGAGGCCCAGTCCCTGAGCAGTACCTGGTAGGCCGAGACCGGTTCCCAGAACCCCTGCGAGAAGACGAGCAGCGGGTGCTCTCCTTTGCCCTCGGGGTACCAGACGGTCGTCGGCAGAGGTTGAGGTGTCGGTCCGCCTTCGATCAGTGTGAGCCGGGCTGTCGCGACCCGAAAGGTGCCGACTGTCGGCAGTCGCTCCCCGGGAGTGCTGGTCGTGGCGGGAGGCGGCGTGGTGGTGGTCGCGGGGGGCCGTGTGGTGGTGGTCGTGGGAGCCGGCGTCGTGGTGGTCGCGGGGGGCCGTGTCGTGGTGGTAGTGGGAGCCGGCGTGTTGGTGGTCGCGTGGGGCCGTGTGGTGGTGGTCGCGGAGCGACCGAGCGTGGCCGGGGAGGAGAGGGGCCCGCTGGAGAGCTCGGACTGCCCTGCGACCCCGTACCAGATGCCCACCGCCAGGACGAGCCCTGCTCCCGCGGTCACGATCCTCCGACCAGGACTAGCCGTCTTGCGGTGCGCGCCGCGTCCCATCCGTCGTCTCACAGCTATCCGAGCTCCAGGGGTGACTACAGCTCCGCGTTGAAACCGGTGACCAACGCTCGCGTCGGCGCGAGAACCGACACGCTCGCGTGCGCTGCGCTACTTCACAGGCGCCCGGATGGAACGAGCATAGGCGGGTAACGCGACTCGGGTACCGCGAGGCGCCGGCTGCGGCGGGCGGCTGCCCAAGGCCAGAACCTGACAATCCGCAGCGTTCAGGTCGAGCTCGGCGGCTGGTCGACCGGCGCTCTGCGACGCGCCGACCGGCGCACATCGAGCAGGCGGATGGCGCCGGCGGTGAACACGACGAGACCCCCCAGCACAGCGGCCAGGAGCAGGTCCACGCCGAGGGGGATCGTCCAGTGGGCGCCGAAGAAGCTCACCTTCACGTCCTGGAGGTTCTCGAGGATGAAGACGAGCACCACCACGAGGAAGACGAGCCCGGCGGCCATCGCAGTCCACAGTGCGCCCGTACGCGTCGGGTGCGTCCCCGCTCGAGGGGCGCGCTGGGCGCTCGGGAGTTGCTGGGCCTGTCCATCGTCTCGCGTCTTCTCAGAATCTCCGGCCATCGGACGTCAGGGGTGTGGTGCTCTTGCGAGCCCGGCTTCCCGTCCCCCTCTCGATCTCCTCTCGGGTTCGGCGGTCTCACGCAGAGCGGGCAGGGACGAAGCTTCGAACATGATCACGACGCCTTCGGCCAACCCATGGCGTCGCGCGATCGGGTTGCAGCGCCGTCGTAGGAGCGGGCAGACGTCCATCGGTCCACTTGGCAGGTCGACGACGGGGAAGTCCTGCCTGATCGTCGGGTTTCTGGAACTGTCCCGACCGCACAGGCCTTTGGGTGGATGACGCGCTCACGGAGGACCTCATGGCAGTTCGCGATCATGCGGTCCACCCTGCACTCCCCGAGCGGCACTCGGGCCGCACCGCCGCCTCCGGCCGCACCGCCGCCTCCGGCCGCACCGCCGCCTCCTTCAGCGACGTCGGGGCGATGTCCACGTGCTGGCTTGCTCCCGCCGATCTCCGGGAGGACGACCCTGTCGAATTTCCGCTTCCCACTGTCGGACCTTACCACGGGCTTCTCCCGACGCTCTTCGCCGACGAGGCTAGCAAGACCGGTCTGGCACGCGGAGATCGGCGATGGTCGTCCTGCGGGCGCGCGCTTGCTCCGCCATCGTTCGGCTGATGGCGAGGAACGCTTGCTCGAGGCAATGCCCGGGGCGAAGGTCGTTCGGCCGTTCGCATCCAGCTGGTCTGCCGCGAGAGACACGACGAAGGAGACGCGGGGGAACCCGATGCACGACGAGGTCAGCCGCGCGTCGGCGCAGCGCGCCGTCGCTGCGAACGTGCCAAAGTCGAATGCGCTCATCGCGTCGAGTGAAGGCGAGGGAGGCCGACCATGCCAGCCTGGATCTGTGCGACGTGCGGGGTGCAGCACGCCGACGCCGCCCGACCACCATCGCGCTGTGCCATCTGTGACGACGAACGTCAGTACGTCGGCAAGGACGGCCAGCAATGGACCACGATGTCGGAGCTCGGCAAGACCCACGAGGTGGTGGTCGCCGAGGAGGAGACCGACCTGTTCGGGCTCGGGGTCGAGCCTTCCGTCGCGATCGGCCAGCGGGCGCTCCTCGTCCGGACCGAGGCGGGCAACGTGCTGTGGGATTGCATTCCGCTTCTCGACGACGGCTCGTACCGACGTCTGGTCGATCTCGGCGGCGTCGCGGCAGTGTGCTTGTCCCACCCGCACTTCTATGGGGCCTATGTGGAATTCGCAGAGGCCTTCGGGGCAAGAGTGTTCATCCCGAGGGCAGACCTGGACTGGATTCGTCGCCCTTCCGCGCACGTCGAGGTGTTCGACGACGAGGCGGAGCCCGTACCGGGGCTCACCCTCGCGCGTATCGGCGGCCACTTCGACGGTGCGGCGGTTCTCCACTGGCCGGCGGGCTCTGCGGGTCGCGGCGTGCTGCTGACGGGCGACACCGTCCAGGTCGTCCCTGACCAAGGCTGGGTGAGCTTCATGTGGAGCTATCCCAATCTCATCCCCCTCGACGAGCGCACGGTGCGGGACATCGCTGAGCGGGTCGGGCGGTTCCGCTTCGACCGCATCTACGGCGGCTGGTGGGGGCGGGTGGTGGTCGATGACGGCGCGGCGGCAGTGCGCCGCTCCGCTGAGCGTTACGTGGAACGGCTGAATGGACAGCGCCCGTTCGGGACGCCGGGCGAGGGGTGAGGCGGTTCGTCTTCTTCGTGGGTGCTCCTCGTGAGCCACGCAGAGGGGGTACCCCGCGACGAGCGGCGCAGCTGAGCTCGATGACACCCGGCGACGGCGAGTCCGTGTCATCTCGGCGAATCCGTGTCTTCTCGGCGAATCCGTGTCATCCGAACAGGGTGTCATCCGAACAGGGGGAACCCCGAGGATCGTGGGGTGCGCTCGAGGAGCGGCGTGGCGACGACGGTGGCGGCGATGACGACCCCGAGGACTGCGAACGCCACGCCCAGGTGCGCGTCGGAACCCCCCATGAGCAGGCTCACGGCGAGCGGGCCGAGTGCTTGGCCTCCGGTCGAGCCGACCCCCCACACGAGCGCATTGCCAGTCGTGGAGGACTCCCTGGGGACGTAGTCAGCCGCCAAGGACAGCAAGAGAGGGAACCCGCTGAAGGTGAACAGCCCGAACACGACGAGCGACAAGAGCGCCTCCGATCCGTGACCGGCCGTCGAGAGGAACCAGAAGACGCCGCCAGCCGAGCCCAGGCTGTCGACGGCCAGCACGAGACGCTTGTCGAACCGGTCGACGAGCAAGCCGAACACGGGCTGCCCGAGGATCCCGCCGGCGTACATCACCGTCACGGCGACTCCGAGGCCCGCCGAGATCCCCGCGTGGCGCTCGGCGGTGAGGTAGATGGGGACCCATGACACGATCCCGATGAACGCAAGGGACCGGAGGAAGGCGATCCCCATCAGCGCGATGACGCTCCTGCTGAGCAATGAGCGGAGCGAGGCTCCCGGCGAGGGCGAGCCCGCTGCGGGCGCGGTCTCGGCTCCCGGAGTCACTGCGTGGCCGTCGGCGGCGCCTGCTCCCTTGGCTGTCTCGGCTGCCTCGGCCACGACCGCACTTCGCGTGAGGCGACCGGCTCGGGCGGTACTTGCCTCTCCGGGAAGCTCTACCGCGACGACCACCGCGGCGAGAAGGCTGAGGACTGCGAAGACGACGGTCGTGGCAGGCCTCGAGATCCCCATGGCGGCGACGACGAAGAAGAGCGCCGGGTAGAGCGCGCGTCCGACGCTCCCGAACGCACCGTTGACGCCGAGCGCCTTGCCCCGAGAGCCTGCAGGGAAGCCGAGCTGGAGCAAGGAGCCGCCGAGGGGGTGGTAGAAGGAGCTGCCGACTCCGGCGACCGCTGCGGCCAGCACCATCAGGACGTCGCTCGGGATGCCTGCCAAGGCAAGCGAGGAGTAGAAACCGAGCAGGCTCACGCCGAGGGTGGCGATGCCCACCGCGATCATGAGGCCTCGCCGACCGATCGCGTCCGCCACCAAGCCGACCGCGATGCCAAAGCCTGCCGAGGTGACGTAGAAGGTCGTCAGCATTGCCGTGATCATCACCGTCGAGGCGTGGTGGTCCTGGGAGAGCAGATCCCCGATGACCGGGATGAAGAAGACGACTCCGTCGTTCAGGAAATGGGCCAAGGACGTGATGCCGAGCAGGCGAGCGGACCCAGGCGGAGAGCGGCGTGTGCTGGGGCTCGTGCTGGGGCGTGCCGTCGAGTCCGCGCTCCGTTGGCCGTCGGCCTCGGCGAGCTGCCGAGAGGTGGGAGGAGGCCGTGTCGCGCTGCCGACCGCTTGCCCTTCCGCCCCGGCCTCGTGGTTCGACGTCGACTGCCGGTTTTGCGCGTGACCAGGTCTGGTAGTCATCGTCGCCCGCTCGGTCCTGGGTGCAGGTGCCGGTCCCCGAGCGACGAGCGCTCGGCCCCGGCCC
>JAJYMD010000188.1 GCA_021787255.1 Actinomycetes bacterium
CCGATCTTCTTCTCTTTGCGGTCGCAGCCGCAGGACGGGCACAGGCCGCGGCAGTCTTCCCTGCACAGCGGCGCGAGCGGCAGCTCGAGCACGATCGCGTCGCGCACCATGGGGCCGAGGTCGAGCACGTCGTCGACGATCGGGTAGGCCTCGTCGTCCTCAGGGTCCCCGTGGCGGTCGCCAGGGTCTGCGAAGCGCTCGCGCACCGGGATGCGCAGCACCCCTCCGACACGGATCGCGCAACGCCGGCACATCCCCGTCCAGGGGGCGGTGACGGTGCCCGTCACCATCACGCCGCCCGCGAACGACTCGAGGGTGACGTCGCAAGACGCGTCGGCGCCCTCGGGGACCGAACTGTCGGCCTCGGAGCGCGTGCCGAGGACCCCTTCTTCGTCGAACGGTCCGCTTCGCACCTCGTGCCATCGGGTCCCCGAGACCCTGCGGAGCCTGGCCACGTGCACCACGAACGGGTCCACCGCACCTCCTTTCCTGCCCGCGATCGGGCAGCGTGCCCACGCTATGCGAGGTCCTGGTCGAAGAAGCCCGGCTCCTCCCCCTGCGGTGCTGGCGCGTCGGCGGGAGCGGCTGGCGGGACGGTCGCTTGCAGCTTCTCGCGCCCTGCCCGTACGGTCCTGGTGATCCGGTCCAAGACGATCTCCATCCCGGCGAGCTTCTGGTCGCAGTAGTCCTCGGCTTCGTGGCGCAGCCGGCGCGCTTCCTCGTTGGCGTCGTCGAGGATCTTCTGGGCGACCATCGTGGCCTGGCGCACCACCTCCGAGCGAGAGACCATTCGCTCGGCCTGCGCCCGGACGTCCGCCATCAGCGCTTCGGCTTCGCGTGCCCGGTCGGCGAGGAACTCGTCCTTTTCACGCAAGAGCCACCGTGCCTGGCGGATCTCGTCGGGAAGCCGCTCCTGGGCTGCGTGGAGCACGTCCAGGAGCTCGTCGCGTGACACGAGCACCGACGCCGACAGCGGCATCGCCTTGGCGCCGCTCACGAGGTCGATCGCCCGTTGGATCAGGCCCTCGGTCCCGATGTCCTCGTCGGCCCCGACGAACGCCGTGCCGTCGTCGTGAGCCTCGTCGAACAGGTCGGTCACGGCTCTCGCACTCCTCAGTGGCCGTCTTGGCCGTTGAATTTCTCCTCGAACCGAAGCGCCACCGGCTTCGGCACGAACGCCGAGACGTCGCCGCCGAACCTCGCGACCTCGCGCAGCAGCCTGGAGGCGATGAAGGAGTACTGGGCGCTCGTCGGGATGAAGATGGTCTCCACGCCGGCGAGCTGGCGGTTCATCTGGGCCATCTGCAGCTCGTTCTCGAAGTCCGAGACGGCGCGCAGTCCCCGCACGATCGTCGACGCCCCGACGTCACGCGCGACGTTCACCACGAGCGTCGCGACCCCGACGATCCGAACGCTGCCGAGATGCGCGAGCGACTCCTCGAGCATCTCGGTGCGCTCGTCGATCGTGAAGAGGGGTTGCCCCTTCTGCGGGTTGCGCAGCGCGGCGACAACCACCTCGTCGAACAGGCGTGACGCCCGCTCGACCACCTCGAGGTGACCGTTGTGGAACGGGTCGAAGGACCCGGGGAACAGCGCCACGCTCACGGCCGCTCTCCCCACGCGCGAGCCGCGGGTGCATCGGAGGTGCGGGCCACGGTGACGAGCGTACCGCCGTAGCGGCGCGTCCTCGAGACCGCCCAGCCTGCGGGCAGCTCGATCTCGGCAGCCGACTCGAGCACGGCGACGTCCGCCGCGAGACGCGAGAGCAAGGTGCTCCAGTCGTCGAACGCGTACGGCGGGTCGCACAGCGCGAGGTCGACGCGCCCAGCTCGGCCGAGCCAGCCCGGGAGCTCCGCCCGAACGAGCGAGGCGGCAGGCGACGCGAGCCCGGTCGCGTCGAGGTTCCTCCGGACGGCCGCGAGTGCCGCAGGGTCGTGGTCGACGAAGGTCACCGAGGAGGCGCCCCGTGAAAGGGCCTCCACCCCCAAGGCACCGCTGCCGCAGAAGAGGTCGAGCACCGAAGCGCCTTCGACGCCGCCCATCGACCCGAGCACGTCGAAGATCGCCTCGCGAACCCGATCGGCGGTGGGGCGCACGCCGCCGGGGAGACGGGCCGGGAGGCGACGCCCCCGGCTCGAGCCGGCGATGACGCGCACGGCGCCAGGGTAGCGCGCGACAAGTGGGCGCAGGCCGGGACCATGGCGGCCAGTGTCACGACTTGAAGAGGAACGCCTCCTCTTCGGGGTCGAGGAAGAGACGGAGCTCGTCTGCGAGCGCGGGGCACGCCCGCAGCGCCGGGTCCTCTTCGGTCACCGACTCGGCCACTCGGCGCGCCGCGTCCAGCAGGTCGGCGTCCCTGCGCAACGACGCGAGCCGCAGGTCGCTCCTGCCCTTCTGGCGCGACCCGAGGATCGTCCCTTCGCCTCGAAGCTCGAGGTCCACCTCGGCGAGCTCGAACCCGTCGCTCGTCTCCACCATCGCGGCGAGCCGCGCCGCCGCCTCGGCCGTCTCGGCCTGCCCGAGCAGGTAGCACCAGCTGGGCCGGCCCGACCTTCCGACGCGGCCGCGCAGCTGGTGGAGCTGCGCGATGCCGAACCTGCCCGCGTCCTCCACCACCATGACGGTCGCCTCCGGGACGTCCACGCCGACCTCGACGACCGTCGTCGCCACGAGCACCTGGACCGTCCCGTCACGAAAGCCCGCCATGACCTGTTCCTTCTCGCCGGCGGGCATCTGGCCGTGCAGGAGACCGAGCGCGAGCCCGGCCAGCGGCCCCGCCCCGAGCCGCGCGAGCTCCTCGGTCGCCGAGCGCGCCCGGACGCGCTCGGACCCCTCGACGAGCGGGCAGACCACGAAGGCACGGCGGCCTTCCCCGACCTCGGCTCGCACCCGCGACCACGCCGCTTCCTCTGCGTCGCGCGTGGCCGCCCACACCGTCTCGACCGGTCGCCTCCCCGGCGGCAGCTCGTCGAGCACCACCATGTCCAGGTCGCCGAAGAGCACCATGGCTGCCGTCCTCGGGATCGGCGTCGCAGTCATGACGAGAAGGTCAGGGTCGGCGCGGGCGCTGCACGGCTGGACGCCAGGCAGCGGCGACGCGCGCCCCTTGTTGCGAAGCTGCGCGCGCTGCTCCACGCCGAAGCGGTGCTGCTCGTCGATCACCGCGAGCCCGAGCGAGCGGAATTGCACGTCGTCGGTGAGCAACGCATGCGTGCCGACGACCAGGTCGACGTCGCCGGACTCGAGGCCTCGGCGAAGGCGCGCGCGCTCTGCAGCCGGGGTCCGGTTCGTGAGGAGGGCCACCGACAGCGGACGCTCCCCGCCGAGCCTGGTGGGGTCGGGCACCCCGAGACCGCCGACGAGCGCGCCGACCACGAAGAAGTGCTGCTCGGCGAGCACCTCGGTCGGCACCATGAGCGCACCCTGGTGGCCGCCTTGCACCGCGGCGAGCAGCGCCGCCAACGCGACCACCGTCTTGCCGGACCCGACGTCGCCTTGGAGCAGCCGGTGCATCGGCAGCGGCCCCGCCATCTCCGAGAAGATCGCGGCCATCGCCCTGCGCTGGGCTCGGGTGAGCGGGTACGGGAGCCCGGCGAGGAACCGTTGGACCAGCGTCCCGGCCCCTGGTGCCGGATCGGCGACCTCTCCCACCTCGAGCGGCGAGACGGCGTGGCGGATCGCACGAGCGTCCGCCTCGATCGCGCGTCGGCGCAGCGCCAGCGACAGCTGGAGGCGGAGGAGCTCGTCGAACGCGAGCCGCCGGCGGGCAGGGACCGTCGCCTGGAGACTGCCGGGCACATGGACGTCATGGACCGCCTTCGTCCTGGTGACGAGGCCGAGCTCGCGGCGCCAGCGCTCCGGGAGCGGGTCCTCGAGAAGACCCGCGCGCCGGATGGCCTCTTCCACCCACGCGCCGATCTCCCAGCTCGACAGCCCGACCTTCCCCGACGCGCGGTACACCGGGACGATCCGGAGCGTCCGTCGGCGACGCTGCTCGGAGCCTCCTGTGTCGCCTGCAGCGACCACCACGTCGACGACCGGGTTCCTCATCTGACGCCCGCCTCGGTACAGGTCGAGCTTCCCGAAGAACAACGCCTCGGTGCCTGCGGGAAGCTGGCGGGACCGCCAGTGCTGGTTGAAGAAGACCACCTTGGTCCGCGCGGTCCCGTCGTCGACGACCAGCTCCACGAGCGCACGGCCGCTGCGAGTCCGGCGGGCGCACGAGGCGAGCACGGTGGCGAGCACGACCGCCTCGTCCCCGACCGAGAGGTCGGCGAGGTCCACGCGGCGGCTCCGGTCGACGTAGCGGAACGGATAGGTCGTGAGGAGGTCGAAGACCGTCTCGATCCCGAGCTCCCCCAATGCCTTCGCCTTGCGCTCGCTGACCCCCCGGAGCCGGGTGACGGGCACCTTCGTCAGCTGCCGGAGCGTGCGGGCGCGCGAGGCCGCGGTGCTCACTCGATGCCGAAGAGGTAGGGATAGAGAGGCTGGCCGCCGTGGTGGACCTCGGCCACGACCTGCGCGTGCTCCTCGTGGAGCCATTCGGTGATCCGTCGCGTCGCGGCGGCCGTCGCACCTTCCCCCTCGATCACCGTGACGAGCTCGTGACCCTCGCGCACCAACGCGTCGAGGAGCTCGAGCGCGGCGCCTTCCGGGGAGCCCGCGATCGCCACGACCCCCGAACGCGACAGCCCCAACCAGTCGCCCTCCCGCACCGGACCCGCCTCGGTCATGCTGTCCCGCACCGCCCGGGTCACGGCCCCCGGTAGGACCCGGCGCGCCGAGGCGCTCATCGCCTCCGCGTTCTCCTCGGCACCCGCCGCCGGGTCGTAGGCGAGCAACGCCGCGAACCCCTCGACAATGCTGCCGGTCGCGACCACCCGCACCGTCTTCGACGTCAGCGCGTCGAGCTGCTCCGCCACCGCCTGGATGTTCTCGTCGTTGGGCAGCACCACCACGCCTGCGGCGCGCAGCGACTCGACGGCTTCGAGCAGCTGAGCCGTCGACGGGTTCATCGTCCGTCCGCCCGGCACGATCCGCTGCACGCCGAGGGAGCGGAAGATGCGCCCGACGCCGTCACCCGCGACGACGGCGACGACCGCGGTCACCGGCGTCGGGACCTCCCTCGAGCCAAGAGCCCGTGTGGCGTCACGGACCCACCGCTCCTCTTGGACCTGCTCGCCGAGGTCGCTGACGCGGATCTGGCGCGGCCTGCCGATGTCCATCGCCGCCTCGATCGCCGCGCCGACGTCGTTCGTGTGGATGTGGCAGTTCCACTCGCCGTCTCCCCCCACCACCACGATCGAGTCCCCGACGCCCGACCACACGTCCTTGAACGCGTCGATCGCGTCGTCGGGAGCGTCGAGGAGGTACATGACCTCGTAGCGCAGCTCGACGCCCGTGCCCTTCGCGTCAGTCGTCGGACCGGCTCCGTCAGCCGCGGCACCCGGCGACCTCGTCCCGGTGCCGATCCCCGCCAGACTCGGCCCGCGGGCGAGCCCCTCGTCCGCGGGCGCCGGGAGGGGACGCCCGTCGATCACCGAGAGCAGGGAGTCCAGCAGGAGCACGTACCCCGCGCCCCCGGCGTCGACGACGCCCGCGCGGGCGAGTGGCGCGAGCATCGTCGGCGTCCTGTCGAGCGCGTCGGCCGCCGCCGAGCGGGCATGCTCGACCACCCCGAGCAGCCCGGCACCTGCGCGTGCGCCGGCCGCGGCACCTTCTCCTGCTGCCCGTGCCACCGTGAGGATGGTGCCCTCGACCGGCCGCACCACCGCCTTGTAGGCGAGGGCGCTGGCCACGACGAGCGCCTCGGCGATCGCGTCGGGCCCCACCTCGTCGGCGACGCGGAACCGCTCCCCGAGCCCGCGCAGGAGCTGGGACAAGATGACGCCGGAATTGCCCCGCGCTCCCATGAGCGAGCCGTGCGCCATCGCCCGGCACACCTCCGACATCCCAGCAGACCCGTTCAGCGACGCGCGAAGGCCGTCCAGCTCCGTCACGACCGCATCGAGGGTCAGCGCCATGTTCGTGCCGGTGTC
>JAJYMD010000274.1 GCA_021787255.1 Actinomycetes bacterium
CGCTCTTTCCCGTCGGCTCTGGTGGTCTTCTGGTGGTCTTCTGGCGCTCTTCTGGTGGTCTTCTGGCGCCCACGTGCGCCGACCTGTCACGATTCGGACGTGCCCACGGCGCCACGCGCCACATGGACAGGCTCATCGCGCTGCAACCTTCGACTGGCTTCGCGCGGGCGGCTGGAACGCTCACCCGTCCGCCGCTGTGCCCGGTGATGGCGCGCCCGGTACCCGTCCCCCTCGAGCTCACGGGGCGCCGGGTGCTCCTTCGCACGCTGAGCGAGGCGGACTACGACGACTGGCGCGAGGTGCGCAGTCGATGCAGGGACTGGCTCGTGCCCTGGGAGCCGCGACCCAAGGGTGCGCCGCTCCCCGCCGAGGACCGGGCGAGCTTCGCTGCGCGCTGCGCGCTGCGCGAGCGCGAGCGCCAGCTCGGCACCGGTTACGGCTTCGGCATCTTCGTGGAGGGCAGGTTCGCAGGCGAGATCACCCTGTCTTCGATCCAGCGTGGTCCGTTCCAGACTGGCCACATCGGCTACTGGATCGACCGCGACCTCGCGGGCCACGGCTACGTCCCTGAGGCCGTCGTCGTCGTGCTCTCCTTCGCGTTCGACACGATCGCGTTGCACCGTGTCGAGATCTCGATCATCCCGAGAAACCATGCGAGCCTGCGCGTCGTGGAGAAGCTGGGCCTGCGCTCCGAGGGCATCGCCCAGAAGTACCTCGAGATCGACGGCGAGTGGGAGGACCACGCGAAGTTCGCGATCACCCTCGAGGAGTGGAAGAGGCGCCGCGACGAGCTCCTCGAGCGCTGGATCCGCTGAGGTCGGAGCGCCCCGCCTCCTGGCCGCGCGGCCGGGTCCTGGACGCGGCCGGTTCTTGAAGGCGGCCAGGTCCTGGACGCGGCCGGTTCCTGGAGGCGGCCAGGTCCTGGACGCCGCCTCGCCAGCCTCCACGCTGCGCGCGCAGCCCGTCGATAGCCTCGACGGCGATGGTCGTCATCCACGCCGCGTGGGACACCGAGGGAACCGGAGCGCTCGTGGTGTGGGCGGAGCACGCGGAGCGTTGGGCAGAGGCGGTGGCTCGCCCTTCGGAGGTTGGCTCCTGCGAGCGCTCTGCGAGCTCGGGTCATGCGCCCCACCCGTTCGCGGCGCCGGCTGACGCCGTCTCGGGGGCGCTCGGCGCGTCCGGCGACGCACGCACGAGGCGCGTCGTCGCCCGGGCCGTCGCCGGCTCGGCGCTCTTGCTGCCTCCGACGTGGCGAGGCGCGCCCGGGGCGTCGCCGGAGCTCGAGGGCGTCGTGGGCGACCACGCTCGGCCGTGTCGCGAACGGCGCTGGTCGCTCCGGCCGTTCGAGGTCCCCGCACTGCGGCTCGGGGGCTCCGACGCGCTCGACGTGCTGATCGCGCTCGGCGACGGGGTCACGGCGCCTGACGCGGGCGCATCGGTCCGAGTGCTGGCGCGTCTCGCGGCGCTGGTGCTCGAGGTGGCCGCGGGTGGGCGGGTCGTCCCATCGCTCGAGACCCGCGGCGGGGACCACGTCGCGCGTTGGGTGCCGCTGCGCACCGGGCGCGACGCCCAGCGACTGGCGATGATCGCCGATGCGCTGCCGCTCGTGGCGTGCGGCCTCGGAGGCAGCGGCGACCCCCGTCACGTCGTCGACCATGCCTTCGAGGCGTTGACCGACGTGTCGTGCCGGGAGGCGCTCGCGCGCACCGGGAGCCTTCGGACCAGAGGGTCACCAGGCTCCGAGGGAGGATCCTCCGCCGCGGACGAGTGGCTCGCAGCGTTGTGCAGCGCGGACGGTCGGGTCCGGGGCGAGCCGTCGGTGCTCGCGGGGCTCGATCGGCTCGTCGCCGAGTGGCGCGCGCCGCTCATGACGTCGGCGGGGTCGTGGCGGTTGTGCTTCCGCCTCCACGAGCCCGACCACGAGGGGCTCGCCGGTCCATCCGAGCCCGACGGTGCGGGAGGCGCGGCGGGCGAGCGCTGGCGCCTCGAGCTTCTGCTCCAAGCCGTCGACGAGCCGACGCTCCTCATCGACGCAGCGGAGGTCTGGCGGGCGGGGGATGCGCTCCAGCGAGCCGCGCGGACGGTCGAGCTGCCCCAGGACGTGCTGCTCGCGGAGCTGGGGCGTGCCACCCACGCCTTCCCCGAGCTGGGTGAGGTCCTTGCCGGGCCGCTCCCGACGACCCTCGAGCTCGACCTCGACGGCGCGTACCGGTTCCTCTCCGAGGTCGCTCCGGTGCTCGAGCTGGCTGGGTTCGGCGTGCTCGTGCCGTCGTGGTGGCGACAGCCGTCGGCCCGTCTCGGGCTGCGGGTCCGGCCCTTCGCGGCCAGAGGCGTCTGGGAGCACAGCGGCAACCTGGGCGCGCAGCGTCTCGCGGACTTCGACTGGCAGGTCGTGCTCGGGGACACGACGCTGGACGTCGCCGAGCTTCGACGGCTCGCCGAGCTGAAGGCGCCCCTCGTCCGAGCCCGCGGCCAGTGGGCCGAGCTGCGCCCGGGGGAGGCCCAGCGGCTCGTGGAGTTCCTCTCGGCGGGGTGCCGGCGCCAGCCGATCGAGCTCGCCGACGTGCTCCGGGCGAGCGCCGGAGCGCCGCTCCCGGGCGCAGGAGTCCCGATCGTCGCCCTCGACGCCGGCGGTCCGTTGGGCGCGCTGCTCCGCGGCGAGCTCGCGGAGTCCCTGGAGGTCCCTGCGACGCCCGAAGGGTTCTCCGGCGAGCTGCGCCCCTACCAACGCAGAGGGGTCGCCTGGATCCGGCTCCTCGAGCGCCTGGGGTTCGGCGCGTGCCTCGCGGACGACATGGGGCTCGGGAAGACCGCGACGGTCGTGGGCGTGCTCGTGTCGGACCGGGAGGACGGCGAGGCTCGCGGCCCGACGCTCGTCGTGTGCCCGACCTCGGTGGTGGGCAACTGGCATCGGGAGATCGAGCGGTTCGCCCCTGAGCTTCGCGTGGTCGTCCACCATGGCGCGGCACGGGCGCAAGGGGACGTCCTGGGCGTGGAGGCGGCGCGCGCGGACGTCGTCGTCACGAGCTACGCGCTCGCCGAGCGCGATCGTGCGGCCCTCGCGTCGGTGCCCTGGGCTCGCGTCGTGCTCGACGAGGCCCAACAGGTGAAGAACCCCGCCGCGAAGCGGACGCAGGCGGTGCGCGAGATCCCTGCGCCACGCCGCCTGGCACTGACGGGGACGCCTGTGGAGAACCACCTCGGAGAGCTGTGGTCGATCATGGAGGTCCTGAACCCCGGCCTGCTCGGGTCGGCGAGCGTGTTCCGCCGGCAGTTCGCGTGGCCGATCGAGCGGAACGGCGACGAGGACGCTGCGGCGCGCCTGCGGACCCTCACGCGCCCCTTCGTGCTGCGGCGCCTCAAGACCGACCGGTCCGTCGTGGCGGACCTTCCGGACAAGCTCGAGACGAAGGAGCGCTGCCCGCTCACGCGAGAGCAGGCGACCCTCTACCAGGCGGTGGTCGACGAGATGCTGGCCAAGATCGCCGGTGCCGCGGGCGCAGAGCGGCGGGGGCTCGTGCTCGCCACGATGCTCCGGTTGAAGCAGGTGTGCAACCACCCGGCGCACTACGCGGCGGACGCGTCGAGGCTCGCCGGGCGCTCCGGCAAGCTCGAGCGGACCGTCGAGATCCTGGAGCAGGTGCGCGCCGCCGGCGAGCGAGCGCTCGTCTTCACCCAGTTCGCGCAGATGGGGAAGCTGCTGCGGCGCCATCTCAGCGAGCGGCTCCGGTGCCCCGTGGGCTTCCTCCACGGAGGCGTCCCGGGCATGCGGCGCGACGAGCTCGTCACGGCGCTGCAGTCGCCCGAGGGCACGACGCCGGTGCTGGTGGTGTCGCTCGGAGCCGGCGGCACGGGCTTGAACCTGACCGCGGCGAGCCATGTGCTGCACTACGACCGCTGGTGGAACCCGGCGGTCGAGGACCAGGCGACGGACCGCGCGTACCGGATCGGGCAGCGCCGGGACGTCCATGTGCGAAAGCTCGTGTGCGCGGGCACCGTGGAGGAGCGGATCGACGATGTGATCGAGTCCAAGCGCTCCCTCGCCGGGCGCGTCGTGGGAACCGACGAGAGTTGGCTCACCGAGTGCTCGACCGACGAGCTGGCCGAGCTTCTCCGGCTCTCTGCAGAGGCGAGCGAGCCGTGAGCCGGCAGCCGCAGATCGGCGCGACCTGGTGGTCGCAGCGGTTCCTCGAGTCGCTCGAGTCGGTGATGGCCGGCAGGCTCGCGGCGCTGGGTCGCTCCTACGCCAGGCGGGGCCAGGTGTTGAACCTCGAGATCGGCGCGGGCGTCGTCGCTGCGACCCTCGAGGGCGGCCGTGAGGATCCCTACGTCGTCCGCCTGCGGATGCCCGTCGTGCCTCCCGAGGACTGGGACCGCATCGTGGGGTCGCTGGTGGCGCGTGCCGGGTACGCCGCGCGCATGCTCGCAGGCGAGCTGCCATCCGGTGTGGAGGAGGTCTTCGCCGAGCACGGCGCATCGCTTCTCCCCGCGCCGCACGCGCGTCTCGTCACCGAGTGCACCTGCCCGGAGTGGGAGAACCCCTGCCCGCACATCGCGGCGGTCTGCTACGTGCTCGCCGGGGAGCTCGACCGGCAGCCCTTCTCGCTCTTCGCCTGGCGGGGGATGGGAAGAGACGAGCTGCTCGCCGCGCTCCGGTCGCGCCGGCGGCAGCTTGCCGGCGCGACCGCGGACGGCGACGATCCTGGCTCGGGCGAGCTCGACCGTGCCCGGGACGAAAGAGGCGACGACCCGCTCGACCTGGACGTGATCGACCTGTACGAGCGGTTCTGGGTCGCAGGTCACGAGCTCGCTCTCGTCCGCGTCGAGCCCCAAGAGGCCGAGGTGGCGTCGGCCGCGCTTCGCCTTGCCCCGCGCAAGACGATCCGCGTGCGGGGAGGAGACCTCGTGGACGTGCTCGCGCCCGCGTACCGCGTGATCGCCGCGGCCGCCGCCGAGCGCGCGCGCCGCTGACCGGTTCAGTCTCCCGAGGGCTGTACCACCGAGGGGGGGTGCCGGAAGCACTGCTCCACGTCGTGCTCATAGAGGCAGCCGGCAGGTTGGCGCCCTGCGCCCTTGCGCAAGCGCCGGCTGCGCGCGAAGGACGCGAAGGACTGGACCGCACCCGAGCTCGTGTAGCGATAGACGAAACCTGCTGCGACGAGCCGTGAGGTGTCCATGCCCCGACCGTAGCGGAGCAGCGCTTCGAGCTCGGGCGGGAGGCCGAAGATCCCCAGGTGCACGAGCGGCGCAATGGCAAGCGACGGCCGCACCGGCGGTAGCGGGAACAGCCGGGTCCCGCAGATGGCGGCGACCTCGCTCAAGGGCAGCCGTCCGGCTCCCGCGACGTTGTAGGTGCCTGCGAGGCGGTGGCGGGTGACGAACTCGAGAGCCCGGACGACATCGTCCTCTTCGACGAACTGCAAGAGCGGGTCGAACCCGAGCACGTAGGGGCACAGCGGCCTCGACAGGTTCTTGCCGATCGCGCTGGCGACGTCGGAGCCGAGCACGTCCGCGACGCGGAGGATCGCGACGACCGTGGAGGGCGTGTGGTCCGCGAAGTCGCGCACCAGGGCTTCCGCCTCGATCAGCGAGCGCTCCACGTCGGTGCGCGGGGCGCTCGTGCGGGGCGTGTCCTCGGCGAAGGTCGCAGGGTCCCACGCCGCCGAGCCGTAGACGACGCCCGAGGACCTCACGACGAGCTGTCGAACCGAGGAGTCCGCAGCGTCCGCCGCGGCGAGCAGGTTCATCGTGCCGATCACGTTGACCTCGTGGATCGTGTGCGAGGGCGCCTGGGTCGAGTCGGCGATCAAAGACGTATGGACCACCGTGTCGACCCTGGTCGCGCGGACGATGCGGCTCAGGGTGGAGTAGGTCTGGTCCGAGCGGACGAGCTCTGCGCGCTCGAACCCCATCTTCGGGTCGCCCGTGCCGAGGCCGAGCACCACGTCGATCCCGGAGTCCGCCTCGAGCCGCTGGACCACGCGGCCACCCAAGTGGGTGTCGGCGCCG
>JAJYMD010000082.1 GCA_021787255.1 Actinomycetes bacterium
AGCCTGCGCGCCCGAGACTTGCTGCACGCCGGAACGTTACCCCGATCCCGCGGCGCGCCCGCGAGGGCGCGCACCACGCGCTCGCGCGCCGGGCACATTCCCTCGTCTCGTTTCGTCTCGAGGGCTACGATTCCCCGGTGGGCGCAGCAGACGTCGTCGTGGTCGTTGCCGCCGCGATCGGCTCCCTCGGGGCGGTGGTGGCGCTCGCGGCCGCGTTCGTGCTGGTGAGCCAGGTCCGCCGCCTCGAGCGAGGCGTCGAGGCGCTGCGCCACGAGGCGCTCCTCCTCGTGGAGGAGGCGCACGCCGCCGCCGGCCACGCCGCCGCCGAGATCGCCCGCGTGGATGCGGTCCTGGCCGACACCGAGTCGGTCACGGCCGCCGTGGACCAGGCCGCACGGGCGGCGCGCCGCGCCTTCGCGAACCCGGTGGTGAAGGTCCTCGCCTGGCGGGCTGGGGCGGTCGGGGGGCTCCGACGGCTCCAAGGGCGACGCTCCGACACGCACCGCACGCGCCCTGAAGGGGCTGGAGACGGGGGCAGGGGCGGCAGGGACGAGCGTACCTCGCGCGTCGCCTCGCGCCTCGCGTCGTGCAGCGCGTCGCAGGTCGAGGCGCAGGGTTCGTCGCCCTCGGCAAGCCGCCGGACGTTCGGGGGGCCGCGCCGGTGACGCGCCGTCCGATCTGGCTGGGCACGGGGATCGTCCTGGGCGTGGGAGGCACCCTGTGGGCGGAGCGGCGAGTGCGTCGTCGGGTCAGACGCGCGCTGGACGCCCTGTCTGCGTCCGCGGCCGGCCACGAGGCCGTGGCGGCGGCACGCGAGATGGGCTTCAGGGTGCGCGACGCGTTGGACGCCGCACGGGCGGAGCGCAGCCGTCACGAGGCGGAGCTGTGGCGGCGGCTGGGCGAGAGGCCGCTGGCGCGCGTGCACGCTGCGACGCCGGTCTCCCCCTCGTCCGGCCCGAGGGCAAACGGAGGCCGGCACCTTCACCGGTAGTGTTCGGCGTCGTGGACGCCAACGAGCTGCGAGCCGCTTTCACCGGCTTCTTCGCCGCGCGCGGCCACGAGGTCGTGCCGTCTGCCAGCCTCATCCCGCACGATCCGACCGTGCTCTTCACGATCGCGGGGATGGTGCCGTTCAAGGGCTACTTCCTCGGCGACGAGCCCGCGCCATGGCCGCGCGCCACCACGGTGCAGAAGTGCTTCCGGACGAACGACATCGACGTCGTCGGCCACACCGGCCGCCACTGCACCTTCTTCGAGATGCTCGGCAACTTCAGCTTCGGCGACTACTTCAAGGAGCTCGCGGTGCCGCTCGCCTGGGAGCTCGTCACCGACGTGCTTGGGGTGGACGGCGATCGGCTCTGGATCACCGTGCACCACAGCGACGACGAGGCGGCCGCGATCTGGTCCGACGCGGTGCAGGTCCCCCTCGAGCGGATCCAACGCATGGGCGAGGACAACTTCTGGCAGATGGGCGAGACGGGCCCGTGCGGACCCTGTTCGGAGATCTACTTCGACAAGGGTGATCGATACGGCGAGCCCGGGGGACCCGCGTACGGCGGGGCCGAGCGCTTCGTCGAGATCTGGAACCTGGTCTTCATGCAGTACGACCGGGCCGCCGACGGCACGATGACCGAGCTTCCGAAGAAGAACATCGACACCGGTGCAGGGCTGGAGCGCATCCTGCCGGTGCTCGCGGGCACCGACTCGATCTTCGACACCGACGTGCTCGCGCCCCTCGTCGAGACGGCCGAGAAGCTGACGGGCGTCCGCTACGGGCAAGACGAACGCCACGACGTCGCGCTGCGGGTGATGGCGGACCACGGCCGGGCGATGACGATGCTCGTCGCCGACGGCGTGATGCCGTCCAACGAGGGCCGCGGGTACGTGCTGCGCAGGGTGGTGCGGCGCGCCGTGCTGGCTGCGCGCCGCGCGGGCGCGCGCGGCGCCGTCACGCGTGCGCTCGCCGAGGCGACGGCGAGGATCATGGGCAGCGCGTACCCGAACGTGCGCGAGGAGCTCGAGCTCGTCGCCGACGTCCTCGAGCGCGAGGAGCGTGGGTTCGACCGCACCCTGCGGACGGGGCTCACGATGCTCGAGGGCGCGCTCGCGGACCTGCGCGCCCGGCGCGCCGACGTGCTGCCGGGGGAGACGGCGTTCCGCCTCCATGACACGCACGGCTTTCCCATCGAGCTCACCGAAGAGCTCGCGCGCGACGCCGGGGTGTCCGTCGACCGCGCGGGGTATGACGCGCACATGGTCGAGCAGCGCCGCCGCGCGCGCGAGGCGGCGAAGACGCCTGCGGGGGCAGACGAAGCCGCGTACCGGGAGCTCCTCGACGTGCACGGGCCGACGGCGTTCGTCGGGCGCAGCCCCGAGCGGTACGCAGTTCGCGCGCAGGTCGTCGGCGTGCTGGCGGGGGCCGAGCCGGGGACGGTCGAGGTGTTCTTGGACCGCACGCCCTTCTATGCAGAGGGCGGGGGACAGGTCGGCGACACCGGGACGATCGTCACCGAGACGGGCTCGGCCTCGGTGATCGACACGGTCTCGGCGCTCCCGGGGCTCACCGCGCACAGGGCGAGGCTGAAGGGCGAGCTCTACGCGGGCCAGGACGCGCTCGCGGCGATCGACGGCGTGCGCCGAGAGGCGACGCGGCGGAACCACACCGGGACGCACCTGCTGCACGCCGCGCTGCGGGAGGTCCTCGGCGACCACGTCCGCCAGCAGGGGTCCCTCGTCGCACCGGACCGGCTCCGGTTCGACTTCAGCCACCGAGGCGCGCTTGTGCCAGAGGAGCTCGACGCGGTCGCCGAGCTCGTGAACCGCGACGTGCTGACCGACGAACGCGTCGTCACCATGGAAGTCGCGAAATCGGAGGCCGACCGGATGGGGGCGATCGCCTTCTTCGGCGACAAGTACGGCGACTTGGTGCGCGTCGTGCGGGCGGGCCCGCACTCGCTCGAGCTCTGTGGGGGCACCCACGTGGACGCGCTCGGGATGGTCGGTCCGGTCGCGATCGTCTCGGAGGGCTCGATCGGCTCCAATACGCGCCGGATCGAGGCGGTGACCGGCACCGCCTCGATCGCGAGGCTCCGCACCCGCGACCGGCTGGTCGCCGACGCCGCCGCGCTGTTGAAGGTGGAGCCCGACGGGCTCCTCGACGCGCTGGAGCGCCTCGTCGAGCGCGAGCGTGCAACCGAGCGGGAGCTCGCCCGGCTGCGGGCGTCTGCCCTCGAGAAGGAGGCCGCCGACCTCGCTCGGCTCGCGGAGGCAGGCGTCGTCGTCGTGCGGAGGGACGGCCGCAGCCCCGAAGAGCTGCGGGCGCTGGCGCAGGCCGCCCGCGGCCAGGCGCTGCGCGCGGTCGCGATCGGAGGCTCGCCCGACGGCGAGCGGGCGGCGATCGCGGTCGCGACGGCAGGCGTCCAGGACGCCGCCTCGATCGCGCGCCACGTCGCCTCGATCGTCGGCGGGGGAGGCGGAGGCTCACCAAAGCTCGCGCTCGCAGGCGGGCGCGACGCGTCGCGTCTCGACGAGGCCCTCGGCGAGGCGCGCCGCCAGCTCGCCGGGCCGTGAGGCGTGCGGTTCGCACCGTGAGGGCGGTCGGGGTCGACCTGGGCTCGCGGCGCATCGGGGTCGCGGTGAGCGACGCGGCGGGGGCGCTCGCGTTCCCGCGCCCTCACATCGAGCGCCACCGGGAGCGGGCGCTCGACCACCGGGCCATCGCCGCGGTGGTCGACGAGGTCGGCGCGGGCGTGGTCGTGGTCGGCCTTCCGCTCTCGCTGGACGGCAGCCGGGGTGCCGCGGCCAGAGCGGCCGAGGAGGAGGCCGCGGAGCTCGCCGGCGCGCTCGAGGGGAGGGGCGTGACGGTCGAGACCGTGGACGAGCGGCTCACGACGGTGAGCGCAGACGCGGCGCTGAGGGCGGCCGGCGCCCGCGGCCCCGAGCGCCGCACGCGCGTCGACAGCGCGGCGGCGACGGTGCTCCTGCAGTCATGGCTCGACGCCAGGTGAGGCTCGCGCGCGGCCGTCGCCTTCTCGCGGGAGCGCTCGCGGCGCTCGCGGCGCTGGCGGGCGCAGCCGCGTGGTACGAGGTGGAGTCCCACCCGTTCGGTGCACCGGGCAAGCCGGTGCTCCTCGACGTACACGCCGGTGAGTCGACCGCGGCGATCGTCTCCGCGCTGGCGAAGGCCCAGGTGATCGGGACAGCGGTCGCCTTCGGCCTCTGGTCGTTCGTCCACGGCGCGCCGCTGGTCCGCCCCGGGGTCTACCAGCTCCGCCGGAACCTCTCCTTCTCGTCCGCCGCTGCGGTGCTCGACGCGGGTCCGAACGTCTACGAGCTGACGGTGGCGCCGGGCATGACCATCTCGGAGATCGCCGGCCAGCTCGCGGCGCTCCCCGGCCGCCTCGCGCACGCGTTCGACGAGGTCCGGGGCTCGAGCGAGGTCCGCTCGCCGTTCCAGCTCGGCGCCGGCACCTCGCTCGAAGGGCTGATCGGCGCCGGGACCTACCAGATCCTTCCGCACGAGACCGCGCACGAGCTCCTGGGCCAGATGGTGGCACGCTTCGACGCGCAGGCGGCGGCTGCAGGGCTCACGCCGACGACCAGGCTCGACGGCCTGGACGCGTACCAGCTCGTCACGGTCGCGTCGATCGCGCAGAAGGAGGGGTACTACGCCCGCTACATGGGCGAGGTCGCCCGGGTCGTCCTCAACCGGCTCGCCGACGGAATGCACCTGGACATGACATCGACGGTGCTGTACTCCCTCGGGCAGGACGGCGGACCGGTCACGCTCCGGGACGAGCGGACCACAACGCCCTACAACACCTACCTGCACGCCGGGCTCACGCCGACGCCGATCTGCACGCCGTCGGTGGCGGCGCTGCGCGCGGCCGTCGACCCTCCGGCGGGACCCTGGCTCTACTTCGACCTCGTGACACAGAGGTCGGGCATCATGAAGTTTGCGTCCACCTACGCAGGCCAGCTCGCCTTGGAGAAGGAGGCGCGGAGCAACGCGGCGAGCCAGCCCGCGCACGGCTCGTCGGCCAGCTCTGCTCCGGGGGCGGCTCGCGGGTCACGAGCGTGACGGGCTCGCCTGCTGCCGGCGGGAGGGGTTGGCCGTCGGGAACGTCCGTCGTCGTGGGCGTGATCGGCGACCCCGTGCGGCACTCGCTGTCGCCGGTGCTCCACAACGCGGCGTTCGCCGCGCTCGACCTCGACTGGGTCTCGGTCGCGTTCCCCGTCGCGCCCGACCGGCTGGGCTCGGCGCTCTGCGGGGCGCGTGCGCTGGGGCTGCGCGGCCTCTCGGTGACGATGCCCTTCAAGGAGGCGGTCGCCGCGAGGGTGGACCGCATGAGCCCGGTCGCGGCGCGTCTTGGAGCGGTGAACTGCGTGGTCGTCGAGGGCGACGGCCTCGCCGGGCACAACACCGACGGGGAGGGGTTCGTGGCGGCGCTGCGCCACGGCGCGGGCTTCGACCCCTCGGGGCACCGCTGCCTGGTCGCGGGCACGGGCGGCGCGGCGAAAGCCGTGGTGCTCGCGCTCGCGCGAGCCGGGGCGTCGGAGGTGGCCGTGGTCGGGCGCACCCCGGCCAAGGTCGCCGGCGTCGTCAGGCTGGCCGGTGCCGCGGGGCGGGTCGGCTCGCCGCAGGACGCGGGCCGCTTTGAGCTGGTGGTGAACGCGACCTCCGCCGGCATGGCGCAGACCGCGGCGGCCGGCGACCTCCCGCCGATCGACCCCGTCCTGCTCGGCCACGGCCAGCTCGCGGTCGATCTCGTCTACGTCCCGCGCCCGACGCGCTGGCTGGAGCTGGCCGCGGGCCGAGGTGCGGCGACCCTCGACGGCCTCGGCATGCTCGTCCACCAGGCGGCGCTGCAGATCGAGCTGTGGTCCGGCCTGCCAGCTCCGATCCAGGCGATGTGGCGTGCGGTGACGGCGAGCCCTTAGCCGCCCGCAGCCGCCCGCGGCGCCTCGCAGCCCTTCGGCCCCTCGGCCCGTCGCAGCCACTC
>JAJYMD010000191.1 GCA_021787255.1 Actinomycetes bacterium
TCCGATCTACCCGGGTCGTCGACACCTTCGGGCGCACGCCGTGGACCTACCTGGCACCGCTTCGAAGCGGTGGCCGAGGGTGCGGTC
This sequence comes from Actinomycetes bacterium, assembly GCA_021787255.1. The sequence continues at coordinate 88 of JAJYMD010000191.1, forward strand.
GACCGGCGGCTCGTCGAGGGTCGCGCGCCGGACCCGAGAGCGGTCGTCCAGCTCTTGTTCACCTCCGGCACGTCCGGTGAGCCCAAGGGCGTCCTTCACCGGATGGACAGCCTCACCCGTGCCGCCGTGATGGAAGCGCGTCATCTCGGTCTCGGAGGGTCGGACCGGATCTTCGTCCCTTCGCCGATGGCGCATCAGACGGGCTTTCTCTACGGCATGTGGCTGGCCCTTGTCCTCGGCGTTCCCCAGGTCGTCCAGCCGGTCTGGGACGGCGACGTCGCGCTCGCGGCGATGCGGCGCTGGGGGACCACGTTCGTGCAGGCGGCCACGCCGTTCCTCGTGGACCTGGTCGAGGCGGTGGAGCGGACCGGCGAGCGTCCCGGATCCTTGCGCGTCTTCGTCGTGACCGGGGCAGGCGTTCCGCGCGGGCTCGCCGAACGCGCCACTCGGGTGCTCGGCACGGCCGTGTGCGGCGCGTGGGGGACCACCGAGACGTGCCTCGGCTCGCTGTCGGGCCCCGACGACGACCCCGCCATGCTCTGGGGTACCGACGGGAGGGCCCTCCAAGGGGTGCGCCTCCGGGTGACCGACGGCCGCGGCGCCGAGCTGGCGAGGGGGGAGGAGGGCCACCTCGAGGTGTCGACCGATTGCCTGTTCACCGGCTACCTCGACCGTCCCGACCTGACGGCCGAGGCGCTCACCCCCGACGGCTGGTACCGCACCGGCGACCTGGCGGTGATCGACGAGTCGGGCTACGTGCGCATCTCGGGACGGACGAAGGACGTCGTCAACCGGGGCGGCGAGAAGGTTCCCGTCGCCGAGATCGAAGAGCTCCTCCACGCCCATCCTGCGGTGGGCGACGTCGCGATCGTGGCCATGCCCGACGAGCGGCTGGGAGAGCGCGCGTGCGCCTTCGTGGTGACGACGCCTCGCTCGGGCGGCTTGGACCTCACGGAGGTGCAGCGCTTCCTGGACGGCCACAGAGTCGCCAGGCAATACTGGCCGGAGCGGCTGGAGGTGGTCGACCGGCTCCCCAGGACGCCGTCGGGGAAGGTCCAGAAGTACGTCCTGCGCGAGCGCGCACGCCAGCTCGTTGCGGGCGAGGGTGACGGGGGCGAAGACCCCTCGGCCAGGGCATGAGGAGCAGGCACGAAGGACGGTGGCGGACGTGGGCAGCGACGACCCGAGCATGCTTGGCGAACTGACCGCCGAAGTCCTCGACTTCGTGAGAGGGCCCGGCGAGGCGTACGCGGCAGAGATCGAGCGGGCGCGACGCGTGCCGGCAGGGCTGCGCGAGGACCTGCGCGACCGCGGGTACCTGAGGCTCGCCGCGCCCGAGTCCCTCGGCGGTCGAGGCCTGCCCTTCTGCGACTACCTGCAGCTTCTCGAGCTCTTCTCCATGTCGCATGCGTCGCTGCGGATGATCGTCCACGTGTGCAACGGCATCTGGCGGGCGATCGAGCCGTACGCGAACGACGAGCAGCGTGAGCGGTTCCTCCTCCCCCAGATCCGTGGCGACATCATGGTGGCCTTCACGTTGACCGAGCCGACAGCGGGGACCGGTGCCGACATCCGGGCCAGCGTGGAGCGCGAGGGTGACACCTACTACCTGAGCGGCGAGAAGCATCTCATCACCTTCGGCGTGTCCTGCGACCACTGGCTGCTGTTCGCGCGTGTCGCGGGGAGCCGTGGCAAGGACGGGACGGTCGCGCTCATGGTCGACCGGCGCGCTCCTGGCGTGAAGGTCGAGGCCATGCCCGAGACGATGGGGGTGCGAGGCACCGACCACGCGCACCTCGTCTTCGACCGGACCCCGGTCCCGGTGTCGAGCCGGCTGGGCGAGGAGGGGCAAGGTCTCGACGTCGCGTTGTCGGGGTTCCTCACCCCGAGCCGGATCGCGATCGGCATGACCTGCGTCGGGTTGGCGCGGCGCGCCCAGGAGCTGGCCGTCGAGCACGCGCGCCGCAGGCAGACCTTCGGCAAGCCCCTGGCGGCCCGCCAGGCGATCGCGTACTCGATCGCCGAGAACGCGACGGACATCGAGGCGGCGCGCCAGCTCGTGCTCCACGCCGCCCGTCGCTGGGAGGCGGGGGATCCAGGCGCCGCGGCGCTCTCGTCGATGGCGAAGCTCAACGGGGTCGACATGCTGACGCGCGTCACCGACAAGGCGCTCCAGGTGCACGGCGGCATCGGGTACTGGCAGCCGAACCCGATCGAGCGGATCTATCGCGACGCGCGGGCCCAGCGGTTCGAAGAGGGCACCAACGAGATCCAGAAGACCGTGATCGCGCGTCAGATCTTCAGCCAGGCCGGCTGAGCCACTGCGCTCCGCTCCGGGTCCTGTGCTCGACGGTGAGCCGGCCTGTAGGCGGGATCCTGTCAGGCCTGAAGAGGCCTGGGTGGCCATCCATCTACGCGGCCTACCTGGGGACTGCCCCGTGCGGGGCGGACGGGCCGCCCGTGTCCCACGCTTGGCCTTGCTCCGGGTGGGGTTTACCGAGCCGGTCCGGTCGCCCGGATCGCTGGTGCGCTCTTGCCGCACCGTTTCACCCTTGCCTGTACGGGCCGGAGCCCGCCATCGGCGGTCTGCTCTCTGTGGCACTTTCCTGCGGGTCGCCCCGACTGGCCGTTAGCCAGCACCCTGCCCTGCGGAGTCCCGACCTTCCTCGACCCGGCGTCGTGCGCAGCACCACCCGGGCCGCGGCCACCCGGCCGGCTCACCGTCGGTTCCATTCTGCCATCGCGCATCGCCGGCCGCCGCACCGCGCCTCGGCCCCAGTCGACGCCGGCTCCCTCGCAGTGGCGCACCCCGTCGCTATGGTGGGCGCCGTGGTGCAAGGTTCCGGGGAGCTCCTCGCCGACGAGCACGCCGACACGCTGTCCATCGCCGAGCTCTACGACGAGGTCCAAGGCGCGCTCGAGCGCGCGTTCCCGCGTCGGCGCGCGCTGTGGGTGCGCGGCGAGATCCAGCACGTCTCGGAACAGCGCCACGGGAGCGGTCACTGCTACATGGACCTCGTCGACCCCGATTCCGTGAGAGACCGCCAGGCCCCGGTCCTCAGGGTGAAGTGCTGGCAGTCCACGTGGGGGCCGCTGCGCGCGACGCTCGCCCGAGAAGGCATCGAGCTCCAGCCCGGGATGGTCGTGGTCCTTCGGGGCACGCTCGACTTCTACCGGCCGAAGGCAGAGATCGGTTTTGTCCTGAGCGAGCTCGACGTCACTGCGCTGCTCGGGCGGCTGGCAGCCCAGCGCGCTGCGCTCCTCCGCACGCTCGAGGCCGAGGGTCTCCTCACGCGTAACCGCGCGCTCGTCGTGCCCGAGGTGCCGCTTCGTGTTGGCCTCGTCGCGAGCCCGAGCACGGAGGGGTACCGCGACTTCGTCGGCCAGCTGGTCGCATCCGGGTTCGGCTTCGCGGTGCAGGTCGCCGGAGCGACCGTCCAAGGGTCGGGAGCGCCCGCGGACATCAGTGCCGCGATCCGGAGGCTGTCCTCGCTCGGGCCCGGGCGTCTCGACGTCATCGTCGTGGTCCGAGGCGGAGGCTCGAAGGCCGACCTCGCCGCGTTCGACGCCGAGCCTGTCGCTCGGGCCGTCGCCACGTCGTCGGTCCCGGTCTGGACGGGAATTGGCCACACCGGTGACGAGTCCGTCGCCGACGTGGTCGCGAACCGTGCCTGCATCACCCCGACCGAGTGCGGGCGCGAGCTCGTCCAGCGTGTGCGCGGGTGGTGGGACGCGTCCGTCGCTTCGGCGGCCTCGGCGCTCGCTCGCCGCGCCCTCGACGCGCTCTCGTCGTCCCAGCGCGAGCACGACGCGGCACGCGCTCGGCTCTGCACGATGGCCCACCATCTCCTGGACCGCCAGCGCGAGCACCTGGTGCATCGCGGCGCGGCGATCGGCCGGTACGCCCCTCGGGTCCTGGAGGACGCGTGGAGCTCGGTGGTCGCGCACGGCACCCGTGTCGCGCCGCTCGCGCAGGCCCGGATCGAGCACGCCGCGGACCGCCTCGTCGCGTGGCGCCGGCTGGTCGCCGCCTACGACGTCGATCGCCAGCTCGAGCGGGGCTACACGCTCACGTTCGACGAGGCCGGTCGTGTCGTGCGCCACGCCCGAGAGGTCGAGGCCGGACAGCGGCTCGTCAGCCGGTTCGCCGACGGCAGTGTCCGTTCGATCGCGGACCGGATCGAGGTCCACGCGGACCTGCACGCAGTGCGCGAGCGCCAAGGAGCGGAGGTGTGATGGGAGTGGCGATGGACGACCAAGTCGGCGCAGCAGAGCGGGCTGTCGAGGAGATGAGCTACACCGAGGCGAGCGCCGAGCTCGAGGCGATCGTCGGCTTCTTCGAGGGGAGGGAGGTCGACGTCGACCAGTTGGTGGGACGCCTCGTCCGGGCGACCGCCATCATCGAGGAGCTCGACAGGCGGCTGCGCCGGACGCGGGTGCAGGTCGAGCAGCTCGTGCCTCGCCTGACGGCGGTCCTCGAGGAGGTCGACGTCGCCAACCGTGGATCGGTGGAGGACCCTGCATCCTCGGTGACAGAAGATGACCTCGGGCGCGACGGCGGGAGGGGACGGGCAGGACCGGCGCCCGGCGCAGAGAGCGGCGGCGATCCCGCGCCGGGGTTGTTCTGACCCCCCGACGGTCTGCGATCATCCCGTGATGGCCAGATGACCGGAGCAAACGGGCCGGACCGCCTCTACTTTCGCCAGCTCCTGGCCGGGCGCGATTTCGCGCAAGACGACGCGGTGGCACGCCAGATGGTGAACTTCGTCTACGCGATCGGCGACCGGTGCAGCAGAGAAGCGCTGCTCGTCGACCCTGCCTACCGCGTCGACGAGCTGCTCGGCCTGCTCGCAGCCGACGAGATGCGGTGCTCGGGCGTGCTCGCCACCCACTACCACTTCGATCACGTCGGCGGGTCGGCGATGGGATGGGACGTGGAGGGGATCTCCACGCTGCTCGAGCGCGTCCAGGTGCCGATCCACGTCCAGCGCGCAGAGCTTCCCTGGGTCGTGCGCGCGACGGGCGTGGGCGGTGGCGACCTCACCCCCCACGAGGACGGGGACGTGGTGTCCGTCGGGGCCGTCGACGTCGAGCTCGTCCACACCCCTGGCCACACGCCGGGGAGCCAATGCTTCCTCGTGGAAGGCAAGCTCGTGTCGGGAGACACGCTCTTCCTGCAGGGCTGCGGGAGGACCGACCTGCCCGGCGGCGACCCCGAGGCGCTCTACGACTCCCTCACCCGGCGCCTCGCCAAGGTGCCCGACGACACGCTCGTCTACCCCGGGCACAGCTATTCGGACGAGCCGTCCGCGACGATGGGCGAGACGCGCCGGACCAACGTGGTGCTCCGCCCGCGCTCGGCCGAGGAGTGGCTGGCCGTGTTCGGCGGATGAGCCCCCGCGGGGGCGCGCCCGCTCCGAGCGGCCCACTGGCTCGCGACGGCTCGGTCGTGGTGGCAGGCGCGTCGCTCGCGGGCCTGCGCGCCGTCCAGGAGCTCCGGGGCTGCGGCTTCAGAGGTTCGCTCGTGATGGTGGGCGACGAGCTCCACTGCCCCTACGACCGCCCGCCGCTGTCCAAGCAGGTGCTCTCCGGGGCGTGGCCGGCCGAGCGCGCGGTGCTCGCAGACCGCCGCCAGCTCGACGAGCTCGGAGTCGACCTGCGTCTCGGGCGGCGCGCGGGCGCGCTGGACGCCTCGGCGCGCCGGCTCACGCTCGACGACGGGTCGGTCCTCCAGGCCGACGCGCTGGTGGTCGCGACCGGGGCGCGGCCACGGCGCCTCCGCGGGACCGAGCATCTCGACGGCGTGGCCGTCCTGCGGACCCTGGAGGACTGCGAGCGGCTTCGCGCCCGGATCCTCGACGCTGGGCCGGGCTGCCGGGTCGTCGTCGTAGGCGCAGGGTTCATCG
>JAJYMD010000032.1 GCA_021787255.1 Actinomycetes bacterium
AGAACGGTGCTCCGGGGGTATCCGTGACTCACACGGTGACTCACACGCGGGGGTGTCCGTGGCCGTGGCATTGAGCAGACCTATCTCCGCCCCGGGGCCCGCGAGATCAACGCGCTGGCTGAACTCGCCTGCTGAGTCTGGCGCGGATTCTCAGGTGGGCAGGCGGGGGGCGTCCATGAACCTCAGGACGTGCAGGAGCGCCAAGTGGGCGAGCCGCGCTGGCACTCGTCCGTCATGCGTGGCGAGGAGTGCCACCTCCCGCGGGTCCCTGGCGTGCTTCTGGTACGAGTGGCTCGCGTTGCGCGTGAGACGGAGGAGCAGGGCGTACGCGCGATCCCGAGCCACCCGGTCGGGAGCACCGGACTTGGATGGCAGCTGAACGAAGTCCTCGTCGACGTAGGCGGGCGAGAACCCGTCGACGGCCACCCGCAGCGCATCCACAGCCTCTGCACACCTCGGCAGCAGCCAGGGCCTCGCATCGGCCGGAAGGCGAGACTCCAGTCGGGTCAGGGCGGACTCGACATTGCGCAGCGTCACCATCCGGTTCCAGTCATCGAAGCCGAGTCCGTCCAGGACATCGAGCACGTCGAACAGGAGCAGCGAGCGGACGAAGTCTTCCCTGGGCTGCGTCAGGATGGTCTGGAGCGAGATGAACAGCCGTTCGAGACTCATCAGCACGCCGATCTGACGCGCGGGAACGAAGGCCCCGCTTACGTCCCGGTACGACGCCGGGTCGAGCGCGAGCGCAAAGAGGTCGTTGAGGCGCTGGACCCACCACCGCAGCCCCGCCTCCGCCGAGCTGGCCGGCAGCGAACTCGGCGCGAGGGCAGTCTCCGCGGCCACGTACGAGTGGGCCCGGAACACGTCGATGGGCTCGGGTGCCTGCACTCCCTGGCGCAGTCCTGGCAGCGGCACACCGAACAGGAAGACAAGGCTGCCGCCGACGCGGTAGCTCGAGATGCCCGCCAGCCACGGCGACAGCGTGAGCAGCGCCGGTTCGAGATACGCCGGGAACCCCAGCAGCTGGGATCGCATGAAGCTCAGGCCCGCAGGGAACAGCCGGAGACTCACCGGTGCAAGCTCCAGGTTGAGCGGGGTCACGCCGGCGGCGAACAGGGCACGCGCGGCGCCGAGGCGACCCTGCAGTGCGTCGGCGAACTCGACCAGCCATGCGCCGGCCGCAGGCCATGCCGTGATCATTTGCACGAAGGTCTGCTGCGCGAACGTCGCCACCGCCTCATCCGGCACCGTCATGAACTGCAGCCGAAATGCCACGAGCGGGTCCTCGGGCTGCGTCGGTTCGCGGACTTCCCGGAGGTTGCTGATCGCCAGACGCAGGTCCGGCGACTGAATGCTGTCCTGCTCACGGAGCTTGGCGAGCGGCTCCCAGGAGCGATCGCGCGCAGCCGTCGAGGCGTCGGCCAGCTTCGTCAGGCGGAACAGATCCGGGCGTCGACTCTCGTAGCTCTCGATCGTCCTCACCCAGACGGCGCCACGCATCCTCCGCACGCGCCACTCAGCGCGACTCGCGAACTCGTCCACTGGCATCGCGAACTGCGCTGGGTAGTCGATCCTCGTCCAGGTGCTCGCTGGCGACGAGGAGCCCGACCCTGTCGTCTGGGTGCCACCCGACTCGTCGGTATCTCCGGCCATGCCACCATTGTGGCTGTTGCGCCATGACACCATCCACCGGGTTCAGCCCGTCCCGAGTTCAAGTCGCGCATTTCCGACAGCTTGGACCGACGGTTTGGCAAGGGCCAGTCGAGCCAGTAGCCGCTTGCGCTCGCCGACCAGCCGGGGACTGCTATCCGCTGGCCCGGTCCTCAGGGGCTCCGCAAGCGTCCGCGAAGGCCCGAGCCGGCGCGAGGTCCGACGCGAGTACGTCATCGCCCGTCGTGAAGACCATCCGGTAGTCGAGCCGATCCCGGTTCTGCTCGACGATGGCCTCTATCGCCCGTGCCTTCAAGCCGCGCTGCCCCTCCACGGGATCCTCGCGTGCCTGTTCCCGCTTGATCTCGACCAGGAACCACCGATCGTCGTTGCACCGCAGGAGGAAGTCGGGCGAGTAGTGACTGAGCCGGCCGTCTTCGCGCTCGTAGTCGAACACGAGGTCGGTCTTATCAGGTGAAGTCAAAGCACCGATGAAGTAGACATCGACGACCTTCGAAGGCCGCTCGTTGAGCAGAGCGAGGAGCCGATCGAAGTAGCCCACCTCGGGCTTCGAGTCGAAGTTGTACGGCTGGTAGTGGAACCCGTAGCCTGCCGGGTTCTCGCGGATGACATGCTCCGGCCCGAACACCAGCGCGGCCCGGTCCTCCGGGTAGCTGATCTCGGCCTCGAACGCTTCCGAGCCGTCGGACTCGACAACGCGATCGAAGCCCTCGCGCTTGACGATCCGGAGCGCGACGTCCTCGACAACGTCGACCGCCTCGTATCCGCCACGCGATGTCTCGAGTTGCCGCCCAAGGTCGGGCAGATGGGCCAGCGGGATCTCGACGGTCTCGCCGCCGTAGGCGGCGCGAAGTGTCCGGACTATCGGGGCCGGCGGGACGTGCGCGTTGGCCGCGAGCGTCACGGCGGCCGCGTAGAGGTCGACCGTCTCGACCGGCATCTCGACCACGATCGCGTCGCCGACGGCCCGAAGCACTCGCTTGGTTGCAGCCTGCGGGCCTAACTCCAGGATGGAGCCTCGAAGCTCAGCGGCCGCCGCGGCCGGTGGCCGAGAGAATGCGATCCGGTCCGTGGCCGCCGGGAGCGCGCGGAGAACGTGGCGTGTGCGCCGGAGCACCATCGACGGGAGGTCGCTCTTGGCAGGATTGAGGCGGACCCGATCGTGCCGCGTCGCCCGCGCGGCGCGATCGAGATCACCAAGCGTCTCGCCGTACGTCTCCTGGAGCTGGCGTTCGAGGATCGGGCGGTTGTCCGCTGAGAGGTAGATGCGGGCCGGGCGCTCGTTGCCGGGGACCTGGCGCAGGCAACGGCTGGCTGCCTGGAGCACGAAGTTGTTCGACGAGGTGAGGCGCCGCGCGAGGGCGGTGGCGAACAGGCTCGGGCAGTTCCAGCCCTCCGTGCCCTTGTTCACGAGCAGGATGACCCGATGCTCTGAGGACGGGTCGTTCAGTCGGTTAAAGGCGGCCTCGGCCTCCTTTCCCGTCTTCGACGTGTGCACCAGCACCGAGCTGAGGGGTGCGCCGATGTCCGCGAGGGTGAGGTCGACGACGGGTCGCAGCTCGTCGACGTCGTCGGTCTGGGGGAAGTAGATGGCGAGCTTCGCGGGTGCGCCGTCCGCGAGCCGGACGTCGTCGTACTCGGCGAAGAAGTCGCGCACGACGTGGCGGATGAACTCCTGCACCCGACTCTCGCCCACATCGAACGCTTGGATGTTGCCGCCGCGGAGCTCCTTGAGGATGCCGTCCTCGATCCCCTGGCTCAACCCGTACCACACGACGACGTCCTTGAGCGGCTGGCGCTGGTAGTACGGCGTGCCAGTCGTGTTCACGACGACGATGAGGTTCGGGGAGTTCTCGGCCAGGTAGTCGACGGTCTGTCGGACCCGCTTGAGCTCCTTGCCGAGGTCCTGCCCGTAGGTGTGGTGGGCTTCGTCGCTGAAGACCGCGAGGTGAGGCAGGGAGGCGATGGCCTGGAGGCGGAGGTTCGCCTCCTCCTTCGCCTGGTCCTCGAGGGCCGCGAGCTGGAGCCTCCCAAGATGGCGCCGCCTTGAGGGCCGTGCCTGGATGCGGATCTTCTCGGTGTTCGTGACGATGAGGTTGAAGCTCGATCCACGGATGACCGGGATGTCCTTCTCCCCGTCGCGGGTGAACGTCAGCTTCAGCAGCGCGTTGAACGACTTGTAGAGGCGCGGCGGCAGCAGTCGTTCGTATGGGATCCGGGCGAGCTCCCGCAGCGACTCGATGATCGTCTTGCCAGGAGCGAAGACCAGGGCGTTCTCGACGAACTGCACGCCGTCCTCGCCCGGGTCGGGATACTCGATCGCCATCGCGAACTCGGTCGCCACGATCGCCCCGATGAGGATCGTCTTGCCGGCCCCCATCGCGAGCGCCAGGATCCAGCTGGGGTAGGCGAGACCGAGGGTCTCCCGCAGCGCCTCGAGTCGGTGGGCCTGAGCGAACGCATCGTCGGTCGCGATGCGGTCGATGACCGTGGCGAGCCCATCGTCCTCGATGATCCCGCGGAGGGCCTCTGATGTAAGCCCGAGCGCCTCGCGTCGGGCCTTCGCGCTCGAGAACATTCGCTGGTAGAGCTCCTTGACGTGAGGCGTCCCCTCAACCAGGCGGAGATACCAGTACGTCTCGAGGGCCCTGAGCTGGGGTGCCCGCAGGTACCGAAGCGACCCGCTGGCCGGGAACGGCTTACCGAGTTCCTCGTTCTCGACGGCGTATTCGAGGATCTCGCCGATCGTCGGGTGGGCGCACGGGTAGCCCGCCGCCCGCCAGGCGGAGACCCGATCAGCAAGCTCCTCGTGAAGCTCCCTCACGTGGTCTCAGGTCTGCCGGTGTCGAGGACGGCGAGGATCTCCTCGCCGAGCATGTCGGTGATCTTCACGGCAATCGTCGCGCCCGCCGTGGCCGGGTCAAGGTCGTAGGCTCCGGCCACGAAGTCGGTCTTCGCCTCGGGCACGTCGGCGCTCCCGATCCGGAAGACCGTGCCGTCGTAGGCGGGGTCGACGAGGACGCTGTCGACCATCATCCGCCAGTCGGTGATCCGTGGTGCGACGATGCCCTCCTGGGCGCCGAGCCGCTCGACGATCGTCGGCGAAAGGAAGTCGTCGATGACGACCCGGAGCTTGGCATCGCTCCGCTCGAGGTGGACCTCGGCGCTGGCCGCCTGATGGGCGAAGAACTTGCCATACTTCGGGTCGCTGCGCAGCTCGACCAGGGTGATCTTGTTGGGCGCCCCGCCCCGGTTGTGCTCGGCGAGCCGAGCGTCACATGCGGTCTCCTTGCCGAGGGCGACGATCGTGATGTCGCGATCCTCGGTCGGCCGGTTGCGCAGCTCCTGCACCACGGCGTCGATGTCGAGCGGGCTCGTCGGGTGGTCGAAGGGCAGGATCTTGACGAGCTGCCGGCCGAGCGTCCCGTCGAAGAAGACATCAGTCCGGGAGCGTTGCACCCCGAGCGCCTCGCAGGCCAGTTCGACCGCCTCGTTGTGCTGGATCGCGAGGTCGTAGTCGTTCACCCGGTACGACGTGAACGCGAGCTGGGCCGGCTCTACGCTGCCGTCGGAGCCGTCGAGGGTCGTCTGGCGCGCGCTGCCCGTGGCCGCCTGCTCGCCGATTACGTCCATCAGGCGCGTCGCGGTCGTCTGCATCGCGCCCTTGTTGATGTCGCAGGCGATCCAGCGCCGTCCGAGCTTCTGGGCCACGGCAGCAGCCGTCCCCGAGCCAACGAAGCAGTCGAGGACGATGCCGCCGGGCGGACACGAGGCGCCGACGATCCGGCGGAGCAGGGCCTCGGGCTTCTGCGTTGGAAAGCCGATCATCTCTGACGACTGATTGTGGATGGGACGAACGTCGAGCCAGATATCCTGAGGTGATCCGCCGGCCTGCTTCGCGTCATCAAGGTAGCGTTTCAGGCGCGGGACGCCCCCTTCCTTCGGCCAGTGGATACGTCCCTCGCGATCCAACTCATCAAGCTTCGAAATCGGCACCTTCCAATGATTGCCCCTCGTCGCGGGGTCGATCCCGCGCCAAGGCTTTCCGGATTCCCCGTGGCGAGTTCCTGGCGCCATCAGGTCGCCTCGGGCGTAACGTCTCTTGGTGCCCGCCTCGACTTGATCGAAGAACAGCTCCACGTATCGCTCGTTGAGGGCTGTTCGCTGAGTGTTCCAGGTGCGCTGGTCTGACGAGGTTGGCTCGGGTCTCGTGGAACTTGAGGGGAGGGTCCTCCAGCCCGGAGCGTGAGCTGTCACGCTTCGGGGGACCTGCAAGTCGCACTGGAGGACCCGATGCCATCGTCGCACGCCAC
>JAJYMD010000253.1 GCA_021787255.1 Actinomycetes bacterium
GGATGTACGCACTCTGTCGTCAGTACCGGCTGCGTCCAGTCGCGAGCTTTCTCGGTGCGTTCACGTACGCCTTCTTCGGCACGATGTCGGGGCAGCTCGTCCACCTCGGGGTGATCCAGGGGATGGGGTGGATGCCTCTCTTCGTGCTCGCGCTGCTTCGGCTCTCATGGATCGTCCTGGGCACCGGACCGGTGCAGGATGACGCACGACGGGGCGTTGCGGAGGTCGATCTCCGTGCGGATGACACCGGCGTGGAGCGCGCGGGCGGCGGGGAGCGCGCGGGCGGCGGGGAGGGAGGGGACGGCGTGGAGCGCGCGGGCGGCGGGGAGGGAGGGGACGGCGTGGGCGTGCCGGCGCTGCCTGCGGCGGCACCCCGGTCGAGTCCCTGGCCGTGGGTCGCGTTGCTCGCGGTGATCGTGGGGCTGGAGGCGCTCACGGGCGAGCCGCGGGCCATGGTCGAGACGGAGGTCGTCGGTGTGGTGGTCGCCGCCTGGGTCCTGCTGCGCCCGTACCCCTGGCGGTCCCCTCGGTTCGCACAGCGCGCCCGGCTGTTGGGCTACGTGGTGATTGGTGGAGTCTGGGGAGTGATGCTCGCGGCGGCAGAGCTTGCGCCGGGCTGGACCTTCATCAAGGCGTCGCAGCGCGCGGTCGAGACCTACCAATTCTTCGGCAGCGGGTCACTGCGCCCGTCCTGGTCATTGCTCCTCCTCGTGCCGGACCTCTTCGGTGGGGCCGGCCACTTCGGCTCGGTCCGGTACTTCAACGGCTACAACCTTCCCGAGGTGACCGGCTACGTCGGGCTCCTCCCTTTGGGAGCGACGCTTGCTCTCCTTGCGTCTTCCTTCGGCCGTCGCCGCGCTCCCCGCTCTGCGGACTGGGGAATGTGGCTCGCGCTCGGCGGCCTCGGTCTTCTTCTCGTGTGGGGCTCGTTCACCCCGCTCGGCCATGTCTGGGCGGCTGTCCCGCTCCTCGGCAAGACGCGCCTGCAGAGCCGCAACCTCGAGATCGTGGACCTCGCCCTCGCGGTCCTGTTCGCGTTCTGGGCGGATCTCGCGTTGGGGAGGCGGACGGCAGCTGCGACGACCGGCCGTGTCATCGCGCCGGGCCCGTCCTCGTGGCACTCATGGAGCGGTCGCCCTCAACAGCTCGGGCGCCGCCGGTGGCGTGGGCGCCTTCTCTCGCGGGGCCCCGACCGGTCCCAGGAGCGAGGCCCCGACCGGTCCCATGAGGGGGGCCCCGTTCGGCTCCTCGAGTGGCTTCCCGCGCTCCCCGCCGCCGCGGCAATCGTGCTGTGTGCGGTCACGCTCGCCGCACCGCTGCCCGTCGAGGAGTGGTTGCACGCGAGCCCGTCGGGAGCCGCGCTCGCCCGCGGGCTGTGGCCGTGGTTCCTCGCTCAGGCGGTGGTGGCAGCCGGCATGGTCGCGCTCGTCGCCCGATGGAGCCGGTTCGGGGCGCGAGCGCGCCGGCGCCTCCTCGTCAGCCTCGTGGTCGCGGACTTCGCGTTCTTCGGGCTCGCCACGTCGACAGTGCTCGCGCCGGTCCCAACGCGATTGGAGCCGACGCACTCGGCGGCAGCAGCGGTGCTCGGGACCAACGGACGGTTCGCCATCGTCAACACGACAGTGACCCACCTCTTCACATTGGACACGATCGGACAACCAGATTTGAACGCCTTCACCCGGCTCGAGAGCGTCCAAGGGTACGGGTCGATCCTGTCCGACCGCTACGGTGCCGCGACGGGCTCGCACGAGCTGGACACGCTCAGCGCCTGTGCGCTCGAGTCGGGACGGTTCCACGCGCTTCGCCTCACGACGCTCCTCGCGAGCCCTGGGGACCTGGCGGTGCGCGTAGGCCCGCGTACGACGGTGCGAGCTCCGAGCTCCTCTGCGTGTCCCCAAGCGCCGCGGCCGGGAAGCGCGCATCGTCGCGCCTTCTATCTCGGCTCGCCGGTGGCGCTCCGGTCGGTGACACTCGTGAAGACCGGCGCATCGCAGACACGAGGCGCACCGGTGGTGGACGTCGTCGCCCCCGGCGGTGGGGTCCGCCGCCCCAGGGAGACCGTGCGCCGGACGGCGGGTGGCTGGTCGGTCAGGTTCGACACGCCCATCACTGCAGCGGGCATCGTGGTCGAAGGGCCTGCACGCGAGATCGCCGACAACTCGACCGTGCGGAGCGTGTCGGGAGCCCGGTGGGCGCTCGACGGGAGGTTCCAGGACGCGATCGACACCTCGACCTGGCGGTTCGCCGGAACCTTCGCCCACACGTTTGGCATCTTCCGCCGGACGGCACCTCCGCCCCCGCCGGTGTGGCTCGTGCCCGCGACCGCCGGTTCGTCGGTGCACCAGCTCTCGGCTCCTGACTGGGGCGGCGCGACGGATCGGGTCGTCGCACGTCGCCCCGTGACCGTCGTCTGGAGCGAGTCGTACCTCCCAGGCTGGCATGCAACGCTCGTCCCGGCGAACGACACCAACGGACGACAGGACAGGTCGCTGTCGCTCGTCGTCTACCGCCGCGGCCTCCTGCAGGCTGTCGAGGTGCCGGCAGGTGCGTGGATCCTCACGTTCCACTACCGTCCGCCCCTGCTCACGTTGGGGATGGCAGGTTCTGTCGCGGCTGTCGCAGGGTTCCTCCTTCTTCTGGTCGTGTTGGTCGCTTCGCGGTGGAGAAGGAGGGGGCGGAGGGGGCAAGCCTCGGAACAGCCGGTTCCGGCCTTCGCTGCGGAGAGCGCAGAGCCTTCGGAGGGCGGGCATCAGCTGGCGAGGACACCGAGCGGGGCGCGGCCCTCCCCGGGCGCCAGTCAGGCCAGCCGATAGCGTTGCCGCAGTGATACGAGTGGGGGTCGTCGGCGCAGCGGGGAGGATGGGTCGTGAGATCTGCCGGGCGGTGCAGGAGGCGGAGGACCTCACGCTGGCGGCCGCCGTCGACCCCGCGTTCGCGCGGCAAGTGCAGCAGGGGGCCGGGTCGGACGCCGGGACGAAAGCCGGGTCGGGGGCCGGGTCGGAAGCCGGACGCCTCGATGCGGCGAGCGGGCTGGGTTCAACGGTGGGTTCCAGCGGGATCGACGCGCTTGTCGAGGCGGAGGTCGAGGTGGCGGTCGACTTCACGGTCGCTGAGGCGGCGCGCCGCACGCTGCCTTGGCTCGCCGAACGGGGGATTCACGCCGTCGTGGGCACGACGGGGCTCGGATCCGAAGACATCGCCAGTGCCGCCGAGGCGTTCTCGCACGGGCGTGCCAACGCGGTGATCGCCCCCAACTTTGCGATCGGTGCCGTCCTCCTCATGCGCCTTTGCGAGCTCGCGGCGCCGCTCATGGACGCGGCCGAGATCGTGGAGCTGCACCATGAAGACAAGCGCGACGCGCCGTCGGGCACCGCGATGCGGACCGCCGCCCGGATCGCTGCCGCCAGAAAGAGCGCGGGCCTCCCAGCCGTTACCGACCGGACGACCGAGCTCGTCGTCGACGGCGCACGCGGCGGGGCGGGCCCGGGCGGCGTTCGGCTCCACTCGGTGCGGCTTCCCGGACTGGTGGCCCATCAAGAGGTGATCTTCGGGGCGCCCGGTCAATCCCTCACCCTCCGCCACGACTCCTACGACCGCCGGTCGTTCATGCCCGGGGTGCTTCTCGCCGTCAGGCGGGTCGTCGAACGCCCGGGCCTGACCGTCGGCCTCGACGCGCTTCTCGGTTTGTGAGCCCCGCACGGTGCGGAACGGCGAAGGCGGCTCCGCCGGCGACCTGGGAGGGGGCCAAGGGACCTCCGGCGACGACTCTGGAGAGACCGTGACCTCTGGAGAGAGACCGTGACCTCTGGAGAGACCGTGACGGAGGGGAACGAGCACGGGACTCGACTGCGCATCCTCCAAGCCGCGTACGAGTGCGTCGCCCGCTGGGGATTCTCCAAGACGACTGTCGAGGATGCCGGGCGTGGGGCGCGAGTGTCGCGTGCCACCGTCTACCGGTACTTCCCTGGCGGTCGCGAAGAGCTCCTCTCCGCGGTCGTCGCATGGGAGAACGCCCGGTTCTTCGCCCGCCTCTACGAAGAGGTGCGGGAGGCATCGACGCTCGAAGAAGTGATGGAGCTGGGCCTCGTGTTCGCGCACCGGGACATCCGGGATCACGACGTGCTCCAGCGGGTGCTGGACACCGAGCCAGAGCTGCTGCTGCCGAAGCTGACGGTGGAGGCCGAGGGAACTCAGAGGATGATCGCCGCCTTCCTCGAGCCGTACCTCTTCCGTGAGCGGCTCGCTCCCGGCGTCGTGGTGAGCGAGGCAGCCGACTTCCTCGCCCGCATGGCGCTGTCGTACATCTCTGCACCTGGGCGGTGGGACCTCGCCGACCGCGGGCAGGTCTCGCGCCTGGTGCGCGGGGAATTGCTGGGAGGCATTCTGCTGCCTGCCTCCCACGGCTGACGCAGGGCCGACTGTATGGGATGCAATCCCGCCGAGCGGATGCAACCCCGTCGGGGTGCGGCAGCCCGATCGACACAGCCCGATCGACACAGCCCGATCGACACAGCCCGATCGACACAGCCCGATCGACACAGCCCGATCGACACAGCCTGATTGACACAACTTGGTCTGACACGGCCCCATTGACAATGAGACACGGAGCGACTTACCGTTTCATTGTGCGGCCCTCGTCCTCGTTGTGGACCTCCGAGCCGTGGCACGCCGGCGGAGAGCCGCTTCGTCCCGTCGTCAGCCACTTGGGCATGGACGACAGGAGCTCATCTCGCGTGCGGATCGTCGATGCTGCCCTGCGCTGCATTCCCCGATGCGGGCTCTACAAGACCACCCTGGACGAGGTTGCTCGAGAAGCCGGCATCTCCCGCGCGACCCTGTATCGCCTCTTTCCCGGCGGCAAGGAGGCGGTGGTGCGCGCCGTCGTCGAGACCGAGACCGCGCGGCTCTTCTCCGACCTCGGCGCGGCAATGGGAGAGGCTCGGGACCTTGAAGAGCTCCTCGTCGTCGCCATCGTGGGCGCCGCTCAGCGGCTCTCCTCTCACCCCGCGCTCACGTATCTCCTCCGGCACGAGCCGGGTGCAGTGCTGCCCCATCTCGCGTTCGGGGGGCTCGACCGCGTGTTGACCGCCGCCGCCGCCTTCTCGGCTCCGTTCCTGGGTCGCTGGCTCGACCCCGATGACGCGGCGCGCGCCGCCGAGTGGGCGGCACGCATCGTCGTCTCCTACCTCTCCTGCCCGCGCGAAGGGCTCGAGCTCACGGACCCGATCGCCGTCCGCGGCTTGGTCTCGTCGTTCGTCGTCCCCGGCATCCAGGCGCTTGTCCAGGAGAAGGCGCTCGTCCAGGAGAAGGTGCTCGCAGAAGAGCAGGCGCATGCCCTGGCGCATGCCCTGGCGCAGGACCCGTCGGGGAGCCCATGACGAGGGAAGGAAAGGAACGAGTCGCGATGGACGACCGGCGAGAGGCTCGCACCGACCAGGACCGGACCAATGAGGACCTCATCGGGCGCCGAGACGTGCACGACCTCGCTGCGATCTTCGCCACGGTGGGGCATCAGGGTGCCGAGGGCCACCACGCCGTCTCGGACCCGTGTCCCGCCGAGTTCACCTGGGACTACGACAAGGGCGCAAAACCTCGACTCGAGCGCCTCTACGAGAAGGCGAAGTCCGCACAGTGGAACGCGCGCACCGACCTGCCGTGGGACACCGAGGTGGACCAGGAGCGCGTGGTGATCATGAACCAGGAGGCGAACCCGGGCTCGCTCCGCTGGTCCCCCAACGACGTCGCCGGAACGGTGCTCGAGCGCTGGGGCGACAAGGAGTGGCTCCGCCTCGGCGTGGAGAACCAGAACTGTATGCTCTCCCAGTTCATGCATGGTGAGCAGGGTGCCCTCCTGTGCACCGCCAAGATCGTCGAGACCGTCCCGTGGATCGACGCCAAGTACTACGCGGCGACCCAGGTCATGGACGAGGCCCGCCACGTCGAGGTCTTTTCCCGTTAC
>JAJYMD010000052.1 GCA_021787255.1 Actinomycetes bacterium
GACGGTCGACGCGTGGCTGCACCGCACGTCGTTCTCCTCGATGTCGAGGTTCGGCACCGAGTCGGCGTGCGCACCCTCGTCGAGCACGAGGTTGTGGTTGGTCTGGAACGCATTCGTGCGCACGGCGCCGCGCCGGACCCTGATCAGCCCGCTGTAGACCGAGCGGGAGCGCTGCGCGACCGCCCCCTTGCACAGCAGGTCGCTCGTCGTGCGCGGCGCCGCGTGGTCCTGCAGCGTGCGGACGTCGTGGACCTGGGAGCCGGTTCCCAGGTACGCGGACCGCAGCTCGGTCCTCGACCCCGGGCCGTCCGCCAGCGCGTCGGTGCGCGACCGGTCGTAGGCGCCGCCGAGCCCGACCGTGAAGGTCCGAAGCGTCGCGTCCCTCCCGGCCACGGCCGCGAGGCGCGAGACGTGCCAGACCTCGGTGCCGAGCACCTGGAGAGCTGCGTAGGAGAGCTGGGCGCCGTCGCCGGCCGACAGCTCGGTGATCGGGACGACGAGCCCACGCCCTGCCCCGGGCGCACCGGCAACCACCTCGACGACCTGAGCGCTCGACCCCGCCCCGAGCCGCACCACGGTACGCGGAAAACAGGCCGGCGCACGCGCGTCGGTCTGCGCGCCGTCGCCGGACCCCTGCGTGGAGAGCCCGGCGGTGCACCAGTGGACGATCACGATCGGCGCGTCGAGCACCGCGTGCTCGGGGACGTCGACGACCACGACGTCGGGGTGGAAGGCGTCGTTCAGACGGACCAAGGCGTCGCCGCCGGCGAGGACCCCGCCGAGGACGCCCTCTTCTGTGCCGAGCACGTCGAGGCCGCCGACGCGGACCGGGCCGAGGAGCGCGGAGCGCTCCACCGAGACCGGGCGCCCGTCGATCGTCGCGACGAGCGCGGCGCGCGCGGGCAGGTCGGCCGCGAGCCCCTGGACGTAGGCAGCCCCGAGCGCCCGATCGGCCTCGTCGCTCGCGGGGTCCGAGCCCGGCGACGGACGCGGGGCGTAGTCGTCGAGGTGGAGCTCCTCGATGGGCGTGTAGCGCCACAGCTCCTCCTTCTCGGAGGGCATGGGCATCACGGCGAGCTCGTCCGCGGCGTCGCTCCGGCGCTGCCGCAACCAGGCGGGGCCGCCGAGCGCGACCGCGCGCTCGGGGCCGAACGCGCTCATCGCCCGCGCCTCCACCAGCGCCGGGCGGTGCGCTTGTCCCGCCGAGCGTCCTCGGCCCTCGCCTCGGCCAGTGCCTCGGGTGCGATCGCGTTCACGATGCCCTCGGCGTCCTCGAGGATGGACGCCACGTCGTCGCTCGAGACCGACGCGATCGCCGGCTCCTCCTCGATCGGCGGCTCCACGAGGCTGCCGTGCTCCCAGCCTGCGTCGGCCAGCCTGCGCTCGTAGGCCTTGCAGTCGTCGGGGCAGCGCCAGGGAGCCTCCGGCGCGAGGTCGAGGACGCAGAAGCGAGCCACCTCGCCGGAGGCGTACGTGCGGCTCTGGAAGTGCTTGCACTCCTCACGCATCGGCACGGCACGGCCTCCTCGGGCCACGAGCCCGCCGCGTCGCGCCGGTGAGCGGCGCCCGGCACGAAGGGTGCGCCGGCTGCACACGTCGACGCCGCGTCAACCGACCGACCCTTCCATCTGCAGCTCGATCAGGCGGCTCCACTCGACCGCGTACTCCATCGGCAGGGTGCGCGTGACCGGCTCGATGAAGCCGTTCACGATCATCCCCATCGCCTGGCTCTCGGTCAGCCCTCGGCTCATCAGGTAGAAGAGCTGGTCGTCGCCGACCTTGGACACCGTCGCTTCGTGGCCGATCCGGGCATCCTGCTCCCCCACCTCCATGTAGGGCTTGGTCTCGGACACCGAGTCGTCGTCGAGCAGCAGCGCGTCGCAGCGCACGAAGGACTTCGCGCCCTTCGCGTCGGGGTCGACGTGGACGAGGCCACGGTAGGTGGTGACGCCGCCGTCCTTCGAGATCGACTTCGAGACGATGGTCGACGTCGTCTCGGGGGCCGCGTGGATCATCTTCGCGCCGGCGTCCTGGTGCTGGCCGCTGCCGGCGTAGGCGACCGAGAGCACCTCCCCGGAGGCCTTCGGCCCGACGAGGTAGACCGAGGGGTACTTCATGGTCAGGCGGGAGCCGATGTTCCCGTCGATCCACTCCACGTGCGACTCCGCTTCGGCCCGGGCGCGTTTGGTCACGAGGTTGTAGACGTTGTTGGACCAGTTCTGGATGGTGGTGTACGTGATGCGGCTGCCCGGGAGGGCCACGAGCTCGACGACCGCGGAGTGAAGGGAGTCCGAGGTGTACACCGGCGCCGAGCACCCCTCGACGTAGTGCACCTGGGACCCCTCGTCGGCGACGATGAGCGTCCGCTCGAATTGGCCCATGTTCTCCGCGTTGATCCGGAAGTAGGCCTGGAGCGGCATGTCGACCTTCACCCCCGGCGGGACGTAGATGAACGATCCCCCGGACCACACGGCCGAGTTCAGCGCGGCGAACTTGTTGTCGTTCGGCGGGATCACGGTGCCGAACCACTTGCGCACGATGTCCGGGTGCTCCCGCACCGCCGTGTCCATGTCGCAGAAGAGCACGCCCCGGGCTTCCAGGTCCTCGCGGTTGCGGTGGAACACCACCTCGCTGTTGTGCACCACGAACCCTTCTGCGACGAAGTTGTGGTGGCCCGCCACCTCGATGTCGTAGACGGGCTCCACGCCGATCCGCTCGATCCGCTCGACCTCGGCGAACCTCACGGGCTCGATCGGCTCGATCGTGCCGGTCTGCGGCGTCCCGGTCAGCTCCAGCAGCTCCTCCACGTCGGAGCGCAGCTCGGGATCGGCGCTCCAGCGCCGCGAGCCCTTCGCGACCGAGCCCTCGCCTGGGTCCGCATCTGGGCCGAGCAGCCCCGCCAGGAGCGAGCGACGCTGCGAGCGGGGGAGCCCGTGCACCCAGTCGGGGAGCCGGGTGGTGATCGGGGTCCCGCCGAGCCCGTTCAGCTCGAGGTAGCGGGCGAGGGCGCCGGCGCCCGGCCCGGCGAGCCGGTAGCCCTCGTCACCCGCCTCGGCTTCGAGCCCGAAGAGCTGGGCCGTCACGCGTCGGATCTCGGCGCCGAGGACAGGGTCCGTCACGTCGACGACGATCTCGATCGACGGGCACGGAGCCCCCTGGACACGCCCGGCACGCAGGAGCAGGCCGAAGAACCAGCACAGGGCGTCGCTCGTGAGGCGGGGCAGGCTGGCCCCAGCGGCCTCGTCGGCGCTGTCGACGAGCAACCTCACCGGCTCGCCGTAGTCCGGCACGCGGGCCGCGACCGCGACCTGGTCGCCCGGCTCGAGCTCCCCGGCCGGGACCCAGCGGGCCGCGCCTCGCAGCGCGCGTCGGTGGGTGTCCGCTCCTGCTCGCTCGTCGCGCAGCACGAGGAACGGATGGTCGAAGGACGCGCCGATCGTGCGACCGGCGGCGGTGATCTCGAGGATCTCCTTTTCCCCTGAGCTCCCGCCGGCCACGACCGTCGCCACCTCGAGCTCTCCGCTCCGCTCGTCCAGGGCGAGCACGCGGTCTCCGGGCTCGATCTCCTTGATCGGGCGCATGCCCCGAAGCGTCCAGACCCTCGTGGCACCCCGGAGGCACTCGTACTGCGCGGTCACGCCTGCGAGGTACTTGCGCTCGGCTTCGGGGATGCCCAGCCGTTCGTAGGTGCGCTTGATCGACTCGGGGAGGTCCTCCCAGTCCTGAACCTGGCCGCCGGTCGGCTTGATGTAGTAGTAGATGTCGTCGAAGTCCAGGTCCGGCATGTTGACGGCGAACCACTGGGCCATGGGCTTCCTCTCGAAGCGCTGCAACGCCTTGAGGCGGAAGTCGCGCATCCACTCGGGCTCGTGCTTCATCGCCGACATCTCGCGGACGATCTCTTCGCTCAGCCCCTTCTTGGGCTTGAAGACGTAGTCCTCCTCGTCGCTCCACCCGAGCTGGTAACGGCCGATGTCGAGGTCCACGGTTGCCATGAGGTCGACTCTCCTTGCGCTTGCGCCCGCCGTGCTCGGCGAGATCAGGAGCTCCCCGCCGGCGAAGCCTCTGCCTTCGCGCCCGTGAGCCGGGCGGCCCGGCCACCGCTTCGCGGCGGATTTTCCCTATCCCGATAGTAACAACCTGCGAGGCAGCCCGGCACGGCCGGTGCCTGCGGCCGGTGCCTGCGGCCGGGGACCGCGCGCGCCGGCCCCGAGCCCCGGCGGCCAGCGAGCCCCGGCGGCGGCCATCGAGCCCCGGCGGCGGCCATCGAGCCCCGGCGGCCGGCGAGCTCCGGCGGCGGCCAGCGAGCCCCGGCGGCCGGCACCGTGCTCTTTTACTTCGACGCCGAAGTATCATCGCCTCATGGCGGACCGTCGCCGCTGGCAGGAGGAATTCGACCGGTCGCCGTCGCGCGGCGTCCCCTTCGAGACCATGTCGGGGATCCCGCTCGAGGCGGTCTACGGCCCCGACCCACGCAAGAGCGAGCAGGTCGGGCTCCCCGGCCAGTTCCCCTACACGCGAGGCCCCTACGCCTCGATGTACCGATCCCGGCTCTGGACGATGCGCCAGTTCGCCGGGTTCGGCACGGCCGAGGACACGAACCAGCGGTTCAAGGAGCTCCTCCGGTCCGGAGGCAACGGGCTCTCCACCGCCTTCGACATGCCGACGCTGCTCGGACGCGACTCCGACGACCCGCTGGCCAGAGGCGAGGTCGGACGAGCCGGCGTCGCCATCGACACGCTCGACGACATGGGGCGCCTCTTCGAGGGGATCGACCTCGGCTCGGTCACCACGTCGATGACGATCAACTCGTCTGCCGCGCCTGTCATGGCCATGTACGTCGCCCTCGCCGACGAGACCCGAGTGCCCCGACCGGCGCTCGGCGGGACCATTCAGAACGACATCTTGAAGGAGTACCAGGCGCAGAAGGAGTACGTCTTCCCGCCGCGCCCCTCGGTGCGCCTCGTGACCGACCTCATCCGTTTCGCGTCGGCAGAGCTTCCGCGCTGGCACCCCGTCTCCGTCTCCGGCTACCACATCCGCGAAGCCGGGTCCACCGCCGTCCAGGAGCTCGCCTTCACGCTCGCGAACGGGTTCGCGTACATCGAGGCGGCCATCGCCGCGGGGCTCGCCATCGACGACTTCGCACCTCGTCTCAGCTTCTTCTTCAACGCGCACATCGACTTCTTCGAAGAGATCGCGAAGTACCGGGCCGCGCGACGGATCTACGCCCGGTGGCTGCGCGACCGCTACGGCGCCAGCGACCCGCGCTCGATGGCGTTGCGGTTCCACACCCAGACCGCGGGCGTCTCGCTCACCGCCCAGCAGCCCGAGGTGAACCTGGCGAGGGTGGCGATCGAGGCGCTCGCCGCAGTGCTCGGCGGGACCCAGAGCCTCCACACCGACGCCTACGACGAAGCGCTCGCGCTGCCGACCGAGAAGGCGGCCAGACTGGCCCTCCGCACCCAGCAGGTCATCGCCGAGGAGACGGGCGTGGTCCACGTCGCGGACCCGCTCGGGGGTTCATGGTTCCTCGAGGAGCTCACCGACGAGCTCGAACGGAGAGCCGAGGCGGTGTTCTCCCATCTCCTCGAGGAAGGCTCGGGCTCGATGCTCGAGGGGGTCCTCGCCTGCATCGAAGACGGGTGGTTCTGCACGGAGATCGCGGACGCCGCCTACAGGTTCTCCTCGAAGCTCGCGTCGGGGCAGTGGGTACAGGTGGGCGTGAACGGCTACAAGGAGGGAGACGACCGCGAGACCCCCATCCTCTACGTCGACCCTGCGGTCGAGCAGCGCCAGCTCGGGCGGCTCGCCGCCGTGAAGCAGGCGCGCGACGACGATGCGGTCCGACGGTGCCTCGAGCGCCTCGCGCAGGAGGCCGCCGACCCCACGGCAAACCTGATGCCCGGGCTCATCGACGCCGCGAAGGC
>JAJYMD010000400.1 GCA_021787255.1 Actinomycetes bacterium
GAGCTGGCGGCGTCCGAGCTGCCGGCGTCCGAGCTGGCGGCGTCCGAGCTGGCGGCGTCCGAGCTGGCGGCGTCCGAGCTGGCGGCGTCCGAGCTGGCGGCGTCCGAGCTGTGGTACCTTGCGGCCCATCGCGCCTCGCCGACGCTTGCCTTTTGCGCCGTCGGTCACGGACCGAGCGGCTGGGCGCGGTCGCACAGGCGTGGGGCGACCTGGCAGATGGAGGGGCGAATGGTTCGACACGTGCTGCGCTCGGCGTGCTTGGTCGGTGCCGTGCTGGCGGTGCTCCTCCTGGCACCTGAGGCGGGAGCGGAGGCACCTGGCGTGGTGCTGACGATCCCAGCCAACCGCGTGACGGCGGACCACGCGTTCGTCGTCCGCTACAGGGCGCTCGACGTGCCGGCGGGATCGGTGCTGTACCTCCAGAAGCAGGAGGGCACCGCTCGCGTGTGGAAGAGCATCAAGGCGTGGAAGAGCACCTCCGGGAGCGCACTGGCGCCCGGTGTGCCGCTCGGCATGTGGACGTACCGCATCATCGCGGTGCATGCCGGTCGGGTCCTCGCAGCCTCCGAACCGCGCGTCCTGTACGCGTACGGCAACGTCCCGCTCGGCGTCATCTGCCGAGGCCACGGAGTTTGCACAACACCACACACCGAGGTGGTCGCGACACACGTCTTCACGTGGGTCACCGGGATCGATACAACGTTTGCGACCGAATATCCCAAGTTCTACGCGATCTTGAACGCGAACAGCACGACGTGCCGCTCGGCGGTTCTCGAGTTCGCGAGCCAGAGACCGACAACACCAGGCACTGGCAAGACCTACATCGAGCTCCTCCAGGCCTCGAGCGACCCGCAGGAGGCCTCGACCGGACCCAACAGCGTCGGCGTCCTGCGGGCGACCCTCGACGGCGGGCCCTGGTACGTCGAGGTCTCGGACACCCAGGGGAAAGGGGTCGTGGTGAACGGGACGTGGAGCTGTTACACGCCGACAGGCTACTGAGCGCCGGCGACCGGCTATCGAGCTACTGAGCCGCCGGCGACGGTCTCCGGCGGCTCAGGCGTGGGTGAGCCGGGTCTCGAAGGTGTCCCGGACGGCCTCAGCGACCATATTGAACGCCAGTACCGTGATCACGATCACGAGGCCGGCCGGATAGATCTGCCACCAGTACCCGGCGTAGATGTAATTCAGACCGTTGCTCAGCATCGCGCCCCAGTTCGCCGCGGGCGGCGCCGGCCCGAGGCCCAGGAAGCTCAAGGAGGCGAGGAGCAGGATGGCTGTCGCCACCGCGAACGTGGTCTGTACGGCGATCGTCCCGAGCGCGTTCGGGATCACATGGCGCGCCACGACCCGGGGGCCCCTCGCGCCGACCATCTTCGCGGCTTGGACGTACTCCCTCGTCCTCAGCGACAGCGAGTCTCCCCGGACGAGACGGGCGGTGATCAGCCAGGAGATGAGGCCGAGCACGATGATGAGCTCGACGACCGACGGCGTGAAGATCGTGCCCAAGAGCAGCAGGAGAAGCAGCGGTGGGATCGCGAACGCCGAGTCCACCAAGCGCATCATCAGGGCGTCGACCCAGCCGCCGAGGTACCCCGAGATCGCTCCCCACAGGGTCCCGATCACGCTCGCCAGCGCCGCCGCGGCGAAGCCGACCTCGAGGGAGGACTGCCCGCCGTCCATGAGCCGCCCCAGGATGTCGTAGCCGACGTCGTCGGTGCCGAGGGGGTGGCTCAGGCTCGGCGCCAAGTTCACGGCTGTCAGGTTCGTGTGCACCTGGTCGGTGTGGTAGACGAGCGGGCCCACGAAGCTGAACAACGCGAGGAAGACGATCACGAGCAGGCCGGCGACGCCCGACTTGTGGATCGAGCACCAGGTCCGCAGCGTCCGAAGACGCCCGGTCGAGCCAGCCGGTGCCTGCGCAACCGGGAACGGCTGCTCGTCGAGCACACCGACCGCGGCGCCCGCATGCTGGGTCATCGGTCTCCTCCGTCGTCGGGCTCGGAAGGACGTCGCCGGTCCTGGGCGACCCTCATCTGGTGTAGCGCACCCTCGGGTCCGCGACCGCGTAGAGCAGGTCGGCAAGCAGCGAGCCGACCACCGTGGCGATCCCGATCACGATCGTCCCCCCGAGCAGCGTGGGATAGTCGTGCTGCTCGGCAGCGTTCCACATGAGCAAGCCCATCCCCGGGTAGTTGAAGACCGTCTCGACGACGATGGATCCTGACAGCACGAGCGGCAGGGTGAACCCGAACAGCGTGATCAGCGGCAGGACCGAGTTGCGCAGCACGTGCACGAGGACGATGCGCGCCCGCCGGGCGCCCTTGGCTCTCGCGGTCCGCACGTAGTCCTCCGCCAGGTTCTCGATCGCCGCCGACCGCATGAACCGTATGACCGCCGGCGAGAGGACGATCGCGAGGGTCGCCACCGGAAGCACGAGCGCCAGCGGGTGCTGGAGGACCTGGCCGACCGTGGCGGCCGACGGGGTGACGGCAGGGAACACGTGGGCGTCCACCGCCAGGACCCAGATCAGCAGCATCCCGGTCCAGAACACCGGCATCGAATAGCCGATGAACGAGAGCGACGTGAGGAGGTGGTCGTCCGCCCGGTTCCGGTGGACCGCCTGCCACAGCCCCACGGGGATGCCGATGACGAACGCCATCCCGAAACCGAGGCCGTCGAGCAGCAGGGTCTTCGGCAGATCGTCCGCGATCAAGGTGGCAACCGGCAGGTCCTGCTTGTAGGAGAAGCCGAGGTTGCCGGACAGGAGGTGCTTCCAGTACACGAGGAACTGGACGTAGACGGGCTTGTCGAAGCCGTTCACGGCGTTGAAGTGCCTGACGGCTGCAGGCGTCGCCTGGATGCCGAGGATCGCCCTGGCCGGGCTGCCCGGCAGCAGGTGCGTGATCAAGAAGACGATCAGCGACACCCCGATCACTACGACGCACGCCTGGCCGAGCCGCCTGATCAAGTACGCGGTCATGGACGATCCTTCTCAGCAGGTCATACGCGGGACTACTTCACCACGAAGTCTCGGGGCAGCATGTCGCCGGTCACCATCCGAGGACTGGGACGAGAGGTTCCGCACGATCCCGGCCCCGCTCGCGTCGCTCTCGTGATCCGCGATCGTATCCTGCGTGGCCCCTGGCGCTGGCACCGGCTGTCCACCGGTCCGCAAGCCGACGCGCCGGATTGCGGCGAGCCCCCCGAGGCACGCAGTGCTCGTCGCCACTGCCGCTAGCACCTCGTAAGATGATCGTTGATCATAAGCACCCGAAGGCTCGATGACAAGTCGATGACGGCGAGGTGCTCAACCGGGCCCTTCGCTGCTGAGCGCCACGGCCGCGTGGAGCGCGATCCCGGCAGCCATCGCCGACTCGTCGACCAGCATGCGGTTCGAATGGTTGGGCGCAGGATCTGCCTCCCCGGATGGTGCGACTCCCAGGAACGCGAGCGCTCCAGGCACCTTCTGGAGGACGTAGGAGAAGTCCTCTGCGCCCATCTCAGGG
Source organism: Actinomycetes bacterium (assembly GCA_021787255.1). The sequence continues at coordinate 3,507 of JAJYMD010000400.1, forward strand.
GTCGGCATCTCCTGGACGCGCTCGGGGCCGAAGAGCCCACGTGCGATCGCGAGGACCACCTCTGCGAAGGCGCCGTCGTTGACCGTGGCCGGGTAGCCTCCGTCGTGGACGAGCAGCTCGGCTCGGCACCGGTGAGCGGAAGCGACGCTCCCTGCCACCTCGGCCATCGCCGAGAGCACCAGCTCCCTGGTCTTCGCAGACACCGTCCGGATGGTTCCTCCCAGCTCGACGTGGTCTGGGATCACGTTGTGCGCAGTGCCGGCGTGGATCTTCGTCACGGTGACCACGGCCGGGTCGAACGCGTGCACGCGCCGCGTGACCATCGCCTGCAGCGCGCCGACGATCTCGCACGCCGCAGGGACCGGATCGATCGCGTCGTGGGGCATCGACCCATGCCCGCCGCGACCGGCGACCGTGATCGTGAAGGAGTCCGCGGACGCCGCAATCGTCCCACCTCTGCTCATGACCGTCCCCGAGCGGACGTTGGACACGACGTGAAGGGCGAACGCGCGGTCGACAGGTGCAGCCTTGTCGAGCAAGCCTTCTTCGAGCATCAGCCTGGCGCCCCCGTGGCCCTCCTCGCCGGGCTGGAACATGAAGACGACCCGTCCCTGCAGCTGCTCACGCCTCTCACAGAGCAGCCGCGCGGCTCCGACGAGCATCGCCATGTGGGCGTCGTGCCCACAGGCGTGCATCCGTCCGGCCGCCGACGCGAAGGCCAGGTCCGTGTCCTCGGGCATCTCGAGCGCATCCATGTCGGTGCGAAGCAGCGTCGTCGGTCCCCGGCGGCCGCCTTCGAGCACGGCGACGATCGACGAGAGGCTGCGCCCGGTCTGCACCGACAGATCCAGACCACTCAGCGCATCGAGCAGCCGTTGCTGGGTGATCGGGAGGTGGTTGCCGACCTCGGGCTGCGCGTGCAGCTCTCGGCGCAGGCGGATCACGTCCCCGAGCAAGCGGTTCGCGTCGTCGAGGACCGTCCGATCGACACCCCCTCGCTTCGTGCTCAGCACGTGAACCCCTTGACGACGTCCAGGCATCTCTCGATGTCGTCGCGAGAGTTGTAGAAGTACGGTGACACCCGGATGCCTGCGGTCGATCCGCTCTTTCGATACGCGATCATCACCTCTTCGTCGAGCAGCACGTCATACAGCCGAAGATCACGTTGCTCGTCGCCGGTCGTGAACGTGACGATGCCGGCACGTTCCGGCAGCTGACGGGGCGTCACGATCTTCATACCGGCATCGACGAGACCGTCCATGAGCGCGCCGGTCAGCTCGTAGGTTCGCGCCTCGATCCGAGCGGGCCCCACGGCTTCCAGACCTCGCAGTGATGCCGCAAGCGTCAGCGCGCTGAGGTAGGGCCCGGTCCCACCGCCCTCGAACTTGCTCGCGGACGAGGTGAACACGGCGGGGACCTCGGTCGAGGCGGCGGCGTTCGCGACGAACTCGCTCCATCCCCCGGGCGGCAGCCGCAGCGCCATGTAGCCGTACGTGTAGGGACGCAGCTCCTCGAGCAGTGGTGCGCGCACGCACAGGAACCCGAGCCCGAACGGGTTGCACAACCACTTGCTCCCACCGACCACGACGCAGTCGAGGTCGGTGCGCTCGACGTCCAGCATGCGCGGGCCGAGGTACTGGGTGGCGTCGACGATCGACACCACCCCGTGGGAACGGCAGATACGCCCGAGCTCGACGAGGTCGAGAGTGGCTCCGCTCACTTCCTGGGTGGCACTGACGCACACGACCCTCGTCTCGCTCGTCAGCGACGCCTCGAGCGCCTCGAGGGAGATCGCGCCCGCGCACCCGGGGACGACCTCGAGCCGGATCGCCGACCCGGCGAGCGATCGCCACGGAACGACGGTCGCCAGGAACTCGACGTCACTCGTCACGACCCTGGATCCTGGTGCCAAACGGAGCGCCTCAGCGATCACGCGGATCCCCTGCTGGGTGCTCTCGACCAGAGCGATCTCTTCTTCGGAAGCGTTGATGAGCGCCGCGGCTCGACGCCGCGCCTCGCCCAGATGCTCCAGGATCGAGATGGTCTGGTCGGTCGCGGACCGGCTGTCCTGGCGGCGGAGCGCCCGGTAGTAGTCCTGCATCGCAGTCAGCGATTCGTTGGGTGGCATGCCCTTCGTTGCGGTGTCGAGGTAGGTCCTCCCCGTGTCGCCCAGGTACTCCTCCTTGCACTCGGCCCACCCCTTTGCGAGCGCGGGGGGTTCCTCCTTCATCTGGCTTGCTTCATTCGGATCGTTCTACTTGGCTCGTTCTACTTGGCTCGTCTTACTCGACTTGCTTCATTTGGCTCGTTTTCTTTGGCTTGTGTCATCTGGCTTGTTTCATCTGGCTCGCATGCGAACGAGAACCTCCA
>JAJYMD010000136.1 GCA_021787255.1 Actinomycetes bacterium
ATGCTCGCCGACCTGGCCGCGGGGGCCTGACCGGCGCCCACTGCCCACGGGCCCGCAGCCACATCCGTGCGCCCTGACGGCGTGACGGGGGATCAGGGCAGGTCGTCACCAGGCTGGGTCGCATAGGTCTGCACCAGCGCCCAGGTCTCCTCGACCGCCTCGATGTGCACGTCGAGGAACCGGCGCATCGCCAGCGCGCTCGGCGTGGCCTCGCAGAACATCGGGGTGCGCAGCGAGACCCGGCCGCTCGTGGGCGCAAGGTCCAGCGTGGCGAGCCCCTGCGCCGCATTCCAACGGCCGAAGGCGCCGTATGCCTCGATGCGGCGCTCGGTGGGGACCACCGAGGGGAAGGCGCTCGAGAGCACGAGCAGCGTGCCTGCTTGCGCGCGGGAGACCTCGGCGACGCACACCCAGGTGCTTACGTCCCCGCGGATCATGAAGCCGATCGCCTCGCCCTCCTCGAAGCGGCTCCACTCGCCGCCGGATGCCTCCACGACCGCGCCGAGCACCCCGAGGACGTCCACTTCCTCTTCGTGCACGCCGCCGCCCAGGCCGGCGAGCTCGCCGATGCTGCCGATGAGCGCGCGCAGCACCTCGGCGCCGCCTTCCAGCTCGGGGTGCGTGGTCGCGACGAACTGTGCGATCGCGTCCGACACCGCCTCGACGTCGACGGGCTCGTCGCCCGAGGGCAGGTAGGACCAGAGCGTGCGCACCGAGACGGGGGGCGACGCGTCAGGCTGCTCGAGGCCGACGGCGAACCACACGTCGGGGTCCAGGCGGGCGGGGTCGGCCGCGAGCCACGCAGCCGCAGAGGCCGGGAAGGAACCCTGGGATGCCTCGAGCTCGGGGCTCGGGCGCAGAGCGAGGATCGTGCGCGTCCCCTCGACCAGCGAGGCGCCGGCGGGGAGCGCCATGGGATCGAGGTGGAAGAGCGCCGCGTCCTGGATCACCCGCAGCGCGTCACCCTCCGCGATGGCGACCAGCCGTGCGCCGGGCTCCGTCGCCCAGTCGACGTCGAGCGTGAGGCCGCCTGCGGTCGTGGAGAAGGAGACCGGCTCGGCGCTCAGGACTCGGCCCCGCGCTCGTCCTCGCCGGAGAACACGACGCCTGCGAGCTCCTGCTTCTCGATCTCACCTTCCTTCGCGATCTGCGGTGCCTCTTCGTCGACCGTCTTCTTCAAGCCGCTCTTGAGCAACGCACTGCTGGTCACGGCGGCCACCGCGAGCTCGGCGAGCATCCCGGTGATGTTCTGCGCGTGCTGCGCGGAACCCTCCGGGTCATGCTGCGCGGTGGCCATCGACGCCGCCTTGCTCGACGCCGTCTTCGCCTCGAGCGCCTTTTGCATGAGCGCCTGGGTGCGGTCGCTGAAGCGAGCGATCTTCGCCTGGTGGACGGTGATGAGCGAGTCGATGGCGGCGCTGCGCGTCGACTGCTCGCTCTCGCGCGCCTTCTTCAGCCACCCGGGTTCGATGCCCTTAGGGAGGAGCGCGTCCTCCTTCGTCGCGCGCACCTTGACACTCGCCCGCTTGCCCTCCTCCAGGCTGTGCCGCGTCTCCGCGTCGCCGGTGAGCACCGTGCCGACGACGCCCGTCGCAAGTCCGCTCCCGGCTGTGGAGCCGGTCTTCGCTGCCGTCTGTCCCAGCTTCATGAGCAGGGTGCGTGAGACTGTCGTGTGTGTCATCAACCCCATGCCCTGGGCTCCCATCTGGAGCTGCTGGACAGGGTTCAAGTACTGCGCGCCGGTCCCGAGCATGCCGACCGCGTTGGCGAGCGCGGGCGCACCGAAGGACATGCCCACCTGCGTCGCGTCCGAGAGGGCCTCCGCCCCCTGACCCTTGATCTGCTCGTTCAGCAGGTTGTAGTTGCGGGCGTTCGACGAGATGGCGCGGCGGATCATGCTCCAGCTGAACAGGATGCCGCCGATCACCACTTTCACGGCGGCGATCGCCGCCGCGATGAGGCCGAGGACGACCGACGCGGTCGACAGCGCCCCGGCGAGCGGCGGCAACGGGGTCGCGGCGATGGCGGCCAGCCCCACGATCGTAGCGATCCCGGCGATGATGTTGCGCGCCTCCCGCAGAATGACGTTCAGCAGCTGGAGAGCGACGTGGAAGCTCGTCGCGCGGCCGTAGGGCTTCTTCGCGAAGAGCTCCTTCGCCTTCTCGCACTCTCGACTGATGCGCGTCCACACCCCGGTGACCTTCCAGGACTTCTGCCCCGTCGGGTTCATCTTCTCCGTGCGCACCTGCTCCTGCTCGATCTGGAGCACGCTCACGGTCGCCATGCCGAGCGCGGCGTTCAGGCCCTTGCGGGCGACGTACTTCACGAAGGTGCCGGCCTTCATCGACATCGTGATGATCTTGTCGATGCCGGCGTTGTGGACCTCGAGCTCCTTGGTCTTCACCGCGAGGCGATCCGCGCTGAGCTTGGCCTCCCGAGCTGCGAGCCCTACCCGATGTGCAGTCTGCGTCGCCTCGGGGAAGTTCATGCTGCGCGTGACGTGCTTCAGCATCCCTGTGGTGTCGTCCTTCTTGGCCTTCACCTCCAAGCGCTTGTCGGTGTGCGCGAGGCTGCGACCCCCGGTGAGCGCCTGCACCCGCTTCTTCGCGTCGCGGGCGAGCTCGTACACGCCGTCGATCATCGGGATGTCGTCGTCGGCGTCCGCTCGAGCGAGCTGGGCGACCCGGGTCCGCTCCTCGACCGTGCCCATGATGATGGACCACACGTTCCCGCGCGGCACACCCCTCTCGTCGAGGAGCTTCGCTCCGAGCCGATCCTCGAGCTCTTTCTTGCGCGTCTCCGCCTTCTTCTTGGTCTTCGAGTCGGGGTTCTCCGAGAGGGTCTTGTTCAGCTGGTCCCACTCGGCCTTCGCCGCCATCGCGCGCACATGCTCGTTCTCGATGCGCCGCGCGAAGGTCTCGATCTTGGTCTCGTGCTTCTGGCCCTGCTGAAGGAGCCCGCCGGTGTACGTCGTGTACGTGCTCACCGCGGCGTAGGGGTCCTTCTGCTCGAGATCCGGGGTGACGCCAGGGATGGGGATCTTGTCGACGGAGGGCTCTGTAGCACCCAGCTTGCGCGGGGACGTCGGCGCGGTGCCGCCGCTCTGCTCCTTCGCCTGCGCGCGCGCCTCGGTCTCGAGCCCCGTCTTCTCCCCCGTCGAGGACTGCACCGGCGTCAGCGCAGGTCCCTTGCGATCGGGCGAGGCGAGCGCGAACGCCCGCTGCATGGTGCCGGCGTTCTGCACCGGGAGGAAATCCTGGTTCCCGGTGCGGACGCGCACGTTGAAGGGTGCCGAGATGCCGCTGTCGCCCGTACCCCCCGAGCCCTGCGTCGTGCCCTTCGCAGGACCATGGGCGACTCCCGAGACGCGAGCGGACGAAGCCGAACCCCCCGGGCCGTTCGAACCGTTGGCCGGCTCCGTGCCCATCTGCGGCCGTGTCCCGCTGACCGCGTTCGCCCTCGGACGCTGCTTGGTCTTCGTCAGCAGAGCCTCGTTGCCCACCCGAACGTTCCCCCTTGGCCCTCCGTTCCCGCCACCAGGTGCAATTCGAGTGTCACCGATCTTGGACGCCGTGTCAACATCGTGCGGCCGGGCGCAGGGCTCAGCGCGAAGCACCGAGTGCAGGAGCTGCGGCAGGCGGAGGCTGGTCGAAGAAGGAGGCGAGGCGACCGAGCTTCGCGTACTCTCGGCGCACGGACGCGCGCAGGTGTGCCATGCCGACCGGGCACCCCTGGGCGCCGGCTGCGAACGCCGCTGTCATGACGACGTTTCGGATGCCGCCCCCGGTGAGTTCCACCGTCTCGCTCAGCCAGTCGAGATCGACGGGATCGTCGGGCGCCTGTGCGGGGAGCGCAGCCAGGTGGACCTCCCACAGGCGCCTGCGAGTGGCCGGGTCGGGTTCGTCGAAGACGATCACGTGGTGGAGCCGTCGCACGAAGGCCTGGTCCATGCTCTCCTTCAAGTTCGTGGCGAGCACGGCGAGGCCTTCGAAGCGCTCGATGCGCTGGAGCAGGTAGGAAACCTCCTGGTTCGCGTAGCGGTCGCGGGCGTCGTGCACCTTGGCACGCGTGCCGAAGAGCGCGTCCGCCTCGTCGAAGAAGAGCACGACGTTCAAGTTCTCGGCTTCGGAGATGAGCCGCTCCAGGTTCTTCTCGGTCTCCCCGACGTACTTGTCGACCATCGCGGAGAGGTCGACGACGCAAAGCGCGAGGCCGAGCTCTCCTGCGATCGCTTCTGCAGCAAGGGTCTTTCCGGTTCCCGGTGAGCCGGCGAACAGCGCCACGATCCCGTGGCCCTTCGTCCCTTTGCCGACGAGGTCGGTTCCGCCGAGCAGCGCCTCTCGCTGCCGGCCCCAGGAGGCGAGCGTCTCGAGCGCCGCTTTCGTCCGGGGGAGCACGATGACGTCGTCGAGGCGAGCGCTCGGCCGGGCGATGAGGGTCGCGCCGCGAAGGCGCACCGCGCCCTGCCGGCGCGCCGCCTCGGCGACCACGCTGGCGTCGATGCCGCCGCGGACGGCCCCGTGCAGGTGGGCGGCCTTCGCGGAGGTCAAGATCTGGAGAGGGCTCAGGCGCATCGAGAGGACCTTCTCCCACGTATCGGCGTCACGGGCCGGCCCCGTGCCGACGGCTGCCTCCCACAGCTCGACGCGCTGGGGGCGCACGAACGCGGGCGCGTCGAGCTCGAGCACGGCCTCGTTGAACCACGCAGGTTCCCAGTTCTCGTCGTCGACGACGATGACCGGTACGGGTGAGGCCTCCAAGCGCGCGTAGGTGCCTCGCTGGGCGTAGAGGGCCCCGTCGGGGTCCCACATGACGAGCGCCGCGCCCTCGAGGGTGGCCTCCCGGAGCGCGAGGACACAGAGCTCCGCGATCCGTTCGGCATCGAGGACCGACGGGACCCGGCGCAGGTCGAGGGCGACGTAGCCGATCCCGAGCGCGTCGAGCGCGCGCACCGCGGCCGACGGCCCGAGCGAACCGGGCTTCGCCCGCAGATGGACGACGCGGGCGCCGACGCGCAGCCCCTCGGCGAGCTCGTCCGGCTCGGATGCGCCTGCTGGCGGCACGTCGATGCGCAGCGGGGCGAGCAGCGGATCGGGCGAGCGGTCGCCGAGGAGGTGGCCGACGACGCGGTCGGGGACCACGAGGTGGCGTGCGAGGAACGGAAGCGTCTCGTCGTCGATCTGCACGAGCCCGTGGCGGCGAAGCGGCATGAGCGGCCCGAGACGGGCCCGGGCAGCCCGCTCCATCGAGCCGTAGCCGCAGAGCTCGAGGGCGAGGGCGACCGTCGGGCGCGCCTGCGTCGCGACCCCCGCGAGCAGGCCGTAGAGGGCGCCGATGCGCACGTCGAGGTCGACGGCCGCCCCCACGGCGAGCAGCCCAGCGTCGAGGGAGGAGAGCCCGAAGAGGGAGGCGACCCGCGTGAGCTCGTCGTCCGGCTCCCCCGAGAGCACCTCTGCGTCCAAGGGCATCTCACGGAGAGCCGTCGTGTGCTCCTCGCAGACGAGCGCGACGAGCGCGGCCATCTCCGGATGCGCCGGCACCGTGGTGCGCCTCCCCACCGCCGCATCCAGCTGGGAGACGAGCCATCCAAGGCGTTGCTCCACAAACGCGCCAAGGTAGTAGCAAACGCTTCTTCCTGCCTCGCGGCGCGCCATGCGGTGCGTGCGGCAGGCTGGTCACCCCCGGGCCGCCTTCTGCCGCGCCTTCGCGTGCGGTCAGGTCATCTCGACGGCCCGATGCTCAGCTTCCCGCCGGCCGCGCCGACATCGTGATGAAATCCCGGGCCCAGGCGGGGTCGAAGAAGGTTGCCGGTCCCTGCACCGTCGAGGCGAGGAGCTTGGCGCCGTTC
>JAJYMD010000163.1 GCA_021787255.1 Actinomycetes bacterium
CCCCGACTCGTGGGGCGTCTGGAACCCCTCCGGCGACCCGCTCCAGACCCCCTGGCGGCGATACCTGGACGAGGCGGCCGCCGCCGGCTACCGGTACAGCGAGCTCGGCCCGTTCGGGTACCTGCCTGCCGACCCCGGCCTGGTGCGCGAGGAGTACGCGAGGCGCGGCCTGGCGCTCACGGGGGGCACCGTGTTCACGGCGCTCCACAGGGGCGGGGACGCGCTCGCCAGGGCCAGGGCCGACGTCGACGCCGAGATGGCCGTCATCGGCCCCAGCGGCGCCCGGCACCTCGTGGTCATCCCCGAGGGCTACACGGACCTCGACGGCAGGCCCACCGCCAGCCCGGCGCTCGGCGACGACGAGTGGCGGCGCCTCAACACGGGCATGAGCGAGCTCGGCAGGTACGCCGCCGACAGGCACGGCGCCGTCCTCGTGTTCCACACCCACGCGGACAGCCACGTCGGCACCCAGGAGGAGATCGAGCGGTTCCTCGACGGCACCGACCCCGAGGCCGTCGGGCTCTGCCTGGACACCGGGCACGTCGCCTACTGCGGCGCCGACAACCTCAAGATCGTCGCCGACTACCCCGACCGCGTGCGGTACGTCCACCTCAAGCAGGTCGACCGTGCGATCCGGGCCCGCGTCCGGGAGGAGAAGCTCGGCTTCGCCCCGGCCGTCCGCCTGGGCGTCATGGTCGAGCCGCCGCTCGGCGAGCCGGACATGCCGAGCCTCCTGGCGGCGCTGGGCGGACTCGGCCGCGACCTGTACTGCATCGTCGAGCAGGACATGTACCCGTGCGACTGGGACCGGCCGCTCCCGATCGCGACCCGCACCTACGAGTACTTCAGGACCTGCGGGATGCGCGTCGCCCGCTAGCCGCCCGCACCACCGCGACCTGCCTGCAGCAAGGGGAGCGCACCAGCCATGACCGTCCGCGTCGGCATCATCGGGACCGGCCTCATCGGGACCGACCACGGCCAGAAGCTCGCCCGGCGCATCGCCGGCGCGACCGTCTCTGCGGTGACGGACGTCAACCGCGCCCGGGCGGCAGAGGTCGCGGCGGACCTCGGCGCGGCCGTCATCGACTCCGCCGAGTCGCTCATCGCCTCGCCCGACGTGGACGCGGTGCTGATCGCGTCCGTCGGCCCCACGCACGCCGAGTACGTGCTGGCCTGCCTCGCGGCCGGGAAGCACGTGCTCTGCGAGAAGCCGCTGGCCACGACGGTCGACGACTGCCTCAGGATCCTCGAGGCCGAGTCCGCGCTCGGCAGGCGCCGCGTCGTCGTGGGGTTCATGCGCCGCGTCGACGCGGGCTACGAGCAGGTCAAGGCGGCGCTCGACGCCGGCGTCATCGGCGACCCCCTGATGGTCCACAACGTGCACCGAAACCCGACCGTGGGCGAGGCCTACACCTCGTTCATGACCATGACGGACTCGGTGATCCACGAGGTGGACACGATCCGCTGGCTGGTGGGCGAAGAGATCGCGTCGATCCAGGTGCTGCCGCCGAAGCGCTCGCCCAAGGCGTTCCCGCACCTCCAGGACCCCCAGTTCGTCGCATTCACCACCGAGAGCGGCATCCTGGCCACGGTCGACTTCTTCGCCAACGCCCAGTACGGCTACGACGTCCGGTGCGAGGTCGTCGGGTCCGAGGGCACGGCGTCGCTCGTGAACCCGACGCTGTCCACGACCGTCCTCGCGGGCATGGACACGACCGAGGTCGCGCCGGACTGGCGCGTCCGCTTCGGCGCCGCGTACCACGCCGAGCTCCAGGCGTGGATCGACGGCGTGGCGAGGGACGAGGCCGTCGGCCCGAGCAGCTGGGACGGCTACGCCGCCACGCTGGTCACCGAGCGCGGCGTGGAGGCCGTGAAGACACCGGGCCAGCCAGTCGCCGTGACCTGCGTCGAGAAGCCCGCCCTCTACCCCTGACCGCCGTCCCAGACCCCTCGCGAGGACAACGATGAAGATCGCGCTCGATCCGTACATGTTCCGGGGTGTCGCACTCGCGGAGCTGCCCGGCCTGGTCGCCGACCTGGGCTACGAGCACATCGAGCTCTCGCCGCGCGACGACTTCATCCCGTTCTTCCTGCACCCGCGCATCGACACGGCGGGGATCCGGGCCTTCCGGCGAGCTCTCGACGGCGCCGGCGTGCAGGTCAGCTCAATGCTGCCGCTGTTCCGCTGGTCCGGCCCCGACGAGGATGAGCGGCAGGCGGCGGTGCGCTACTGGAAGCGCGCGATCGAGATCGCGGTGGAGCTCGGCGTCACCGTCATGAACTCGGAGTTCAACGGGCGGCCCGAGCAGCCCTCGCGCTCGGAGGGTCAGTTCTGGAAGTCGATGGAGGAGCTGCTGCCGATCTTCGAGCGGGAGGGGATCGCGCTCCGCCTCGAGCCGCACCCCGACGACTTCATCGAGGACGGGCTCGCCGCGGTGAACATGGTCCGCGGGATCAACTCGCCCAACGTGAGCTTCCTGTACTGCGCGCCGCACACGTTCCACCAGGGCGGCAACCTCCCCGAGATCATGCGCGCCGCGGGCCCGCTCCTGACGCACCTCCACGTGGCGGACAGCTTCGACCACCGGGCGAGCTCCGGGCTCCGCTACATCACCAATCCCCCCGGCAACCCAGTCCGCGTGCACCAGCACCTCGACATCGGGCAGGGCGAGGTGCCCTGGGACGCGTTCTTCGGCACCCTCGAGGAGCTCCGGTTCGACGGCATCATGACGGTGTGCGTCTTCGCCTGGGAGGAGCGGGCGCGCGAGTCGAGCCTCCACAACCTCGCCGAGATCCGGCGGCGCACCGCGGGCTGGGCGCACCTCCAGAGAGCGGCTGCACGGCGATGATCGAGACCAGCAGCGGCCTCCCCGTCGCCGACGTCCGGACCATCCGGGAGCTCGCCTCCCGTGTGGCCGAGATCGCGGCGCTGCCGGTCCAGCAGGAGCGCACCCGCGAGTGGGAGGCCCTGAACGGGCTGCGCGCCGAGCGGCCGATGGCGATGATCGACGAGGTCCCGTGGCACGAGCTCGCAGCGCCGGGCGTGCCCGGCGCGGAGGAGCTGGCGACCACCTGCACCGACCCCTTCACGCGCGACCTGGAGGCGCAGCTGAAGCGGATCCTGTACCGCTGGAAGCACCTCCGGGTCGACATGGTCGTGCGGCCGTGGATCGACTTCCGCAAGGTCGTCAGGCGGTCGGGCTGGGGTGTCGGGGTGGCCGAGGACACCATCGACCAGGGCGGCGCCGTCCAGAGCCACCGTTTCTCGGACCAGCTGGCCGAGCCCGAGGACGTCGGGCGGTTCCGCGTGCCGGACGTGTCCCTCGACGTGGACGCCACCGCCGCGCTCGAGGCCCGGGCCCGCGAGTGCCTCGACGGGATCCTCGGCGTGCGCATGGTCGGCGTGTCCGGCTGGAACGGAGACGACCTCACGTTCGCGCTGTGGGACGACATCGAGATGCTCCGGGGCACAGAGCCGATCCTGCTCGACTTCATGGACCGCCCCGAGCACCTCCACGCCATCGCCGAGCGGTTCACGCAGGTGCGCCTCGCCGAGCTCGACAGGCTCGAGGAGCTGGGGCTCCTGGGCTACGACATGGACCGGATCCACTGCACGGGCGCGTACACGAGCGAGCTGCCGCGGGCCGGCTTCGACCCCGCCAGGCCGCGGGCCGCGGACTGCTGGACCGTCGGGCGCTCCCAGCTCTTCGTCTCGGTGAGCGACGCCACCTTCGACGAGTTCGTGCCGCAGTACTACGCGCGCTGGTACGCCCGCTTCGGCCTCGGCTACTTCGGCTGCTGCGACCCGCTCCACAACCGGATCGATTCGGTGCGGAAGATCCCCAACGTCCGCAAGGTCAGCATCAGCCCGTGGGCGAAGACGCTCAAGGCGGCAGAGAGCATCGGCCCGGACTACGTCTACAGCCGCAAGCCCAACCCCGCCATGGTCGCCATGGACGAGTGGGTCCCGGCCATGGCCGAGAGGGACTTCGACGACGTGCTCGCGGCGACCGGCGCCAACGGCTGCCCGGTCGAGTTCACGCTCAAGGACATCAGCACGTGCCGGAGCGATCCCAGGCGGCTCTGGGAGTGGTGCGACATCGCGGACCGCAAGACGCGCGGCTGACGCCGACGCGGCAGGCGATTTCGCGGTGCGGGACCTCGCCGCCCACCGGGCCGGCGATGCTCGGCAGCTCGCCGGCCTCGAGGGCGACCCCGGGTCGGCGGTCGCCCGGAGGCGCCTCGCGCTCGACCTCGTCCCCGCGGGCCTCCCGCCGGACGTCGAGGCGACCCTGCGCGGCACGGCCGGGGCCCTGCTCGGCGTGGCCCTCGCCCGGGCCGGCCACCCGCGCCGCTGGCGACCCGCCGAGCGGCCAATCGGCGCAGGCGACGCTCGACCGAGTGGCGGTGCCGCGCGCCGAGGGCGCGGAGGGGGGAGGACCCTCCCCGATCGCGCACGGGGAGCGTGGGTGCGCTCGTCGAGCCGCTGACCGCGCGCGAGCTCGAGGTGCTGCGCCTCGTCCCGGTCGGACACTCCAACAGCCAGATCGCGCCGAGCTGTTCGTCTCGGTCGGCACGGTCACGTCCACCTGCACGCCATCTCCGGGAAGCTCGGGGCGGCGAACTGGGTGGAGGCCGTGGCCCGCGGCGGGTGCTCGGGCTCCTCGGCTGGAACCTGCTGGCCCGCCCGGCGCGGGGGGCGATACTGGTCGCGATGAACATGCCGCCGTGCTCGAGCCAAGCCCGTGCCCGAGGGGGTCCGCCACCGGGGCTCGTGGCCCGACGCCGCCGCCCGCGACTCTCGGCACGGCTGGACGCCTCGCTCGACCCGGCCACGCGGTTGACCCTCGTCTCCGCCCCGCCCGGGTATGGCAAGTCGGTCGCGGTGGCGGGCTGGGTCGCCGACAGGACCGCCGCCGCCGCATGGGTGGGCCTCGATGCCACATCGGGCGACCCGGCCCGGCTCGCACGCGAGGTGCTCACGGCCCTCGTTGCGTCCCGACCCGGCGCCGCCGACCTCGCGAGGGCGATCGGGCCAGGAGCGGTGCCGAACCCCCGCGGCCTCGCGGACCTCGTCCTGGAGGCCGTGGCAGCGGAGGAGACCGACCTCGTCGTCGTGCTCGACGACTGCCACCTCGCCGGCGGCACGGGCGCGACAGAGCTGCTCCGGCGCCTGGTCGACCGCATGCCGCCGTTCGGCCACCTCGTGCTGGTCGGCCGCGAGGACCCCGCCCTCCCGCTCGCTCGGCTCCGCGCCCACGGCGCCCTGGTCGAGGTCCGCGCCCAGGACCTGCGCTTCACCGCCGATGAGGCGCGGTCGTTCCTGGCCGACGCGGGCGTCGCGTCCGACGCGGGCCTCATCGAGGGGCTGGTCGAGCGGACCGAGGGCTGGGCCGCCGCCCTTCAGCTCGCCTCGATCGCAGGAGGGTCCCCGGGAGGACTCGCGGGTGGGTCGCCGGCCCGGCCGCGGGCCGCCGCCGACGCCCTCTCGGGGCGGCACCGGTTCCTGATCGACTACCTGGGGGACGAGGTCATGGTCGGGCTCCGGCCCGACCTCGGGGACCTCCTGTCCGCCGCCGCCGTGGTGGAGCGGTTCACCGCCGCGCTCCTCACGGCGATGACCGGGCGCGCGGACGCGGCGGCCCTGCTCGACCGCGCGGAGCGGTCGAACCTGTTCCTGACGCCGCTCGACGACCAGCGGCGATGGTTCCGGATGCACGGGCTCTTCGCCGACTACCTCCGCTCGCGCCTGCCGCCGCAAGAGCGCCGCCGGCTGCACGGCCTCGCCGCCGCCTGG
>JAJYMD010000131.1 GCA_021787255.1 Actinomycetes bacterium
CGTGCGTGCGCCGGCTCCTCTCGTGCTGCTCGAGCCCGGCGTCGCGGCGCGCAGATCACGGCGCGCACGGTACGTGCGCAGGAGCATCCAGCCGCCGAACAGGAGGTACGGCAACGCGAAACCCCAGTAGTGAAGGTTCAAGATCGCCAGCCCGTACATGGCCATCGCCGAGCCGAGCAGGAGCCGCTTGCGCAACCAGGCCGTGGCGAGCATCGCGATCGCGAGCAGCAAGAGGACGCCCAGCAGCTCCGCGTACAACGACGCCGGGACGTGCTTCGAGCCCGCGAGCCGGCTCAGCGAGATGGCGGGTGGGTCGTGGGCGACGAGGGCCCCGTACACGAGCAGGGCGATCGCAGCGGCGAACGGCGCCCCGAGGAGACCGGCGAGCCGCTCCTTGTCCTCGGCGACGTCCGGCGTGGCGGTGCGCTGATCGGTCTTCACGCCTCGAGCCGCCCCGGCGCTTCGCGCCCGCCGGCCGTGCCGCCACCGGGATTCTTCAAGAGGGAGGTGCTCCGAAGGGCAATTCTCCGAAGAGGCAACCCTGCAATGGGGCTCCTCCCCGGGTCGTCGTGGCCGCGCCGGGCCGCAGAGCGCGGCACCTCGTGGTCATTGCGCGTCATGTCCTTATGTCCTTCCTCTCCGCCTTCTTCGCCTTCTTCGCCTTCTTCGCCTACGTATCTCGAGCACGCTCGCGGTCCTGAGGCCTCGCCGCCCGTGTGCAGCCTGCGTTCGGCGGGCTCGCTCCCGAAGGGGGCGTCGGGGAGGAAGTATGAAGGAGCGTCGTTTCTCGACTGCTACGCGAGTGTTTCCCAGATGTGAACTCGCGAGGTCACCGAGCAGGTACCCTGTTCGCTCGTGGCTCGCCGCGTTCGGACCCCCGCTCGGACCCTCGCACAGAGCGCCGCAGCGAGTGTCGCAGCGCGCGTCGCAGCGGCGAGGCCGTCGCACCTCTCGGCAGCCCAGCTCCGGCGGGCTCTCGCGCTCGAGCAGCTCGAACCCGCAGCCTCCACCCTCGGCGCGCGCTGACGGGCTGCCGATGGAACTGCAAGCAGGCCTCGACTTCGCCCGAGACCACCATCAGGGCGTGCTGGTGACGCGGCACGCGGACGGACGCCCGCAGCTCTCGAACATCCTCTACCACCTCAGCGGTGACGCAGCCGGGGTCGGCGAAGCCCGTCACGGCGACCCGGTCGCCCGCATCTCGGCCACCGATGCCCGCGCGAAGACTCGGAACCTCCGCCGTGACCCTGCCGCCTCCCTCTACGTCCCCGGCGACTCGTTCTGGTCCTACGTGGTGCTCGACGGCACCGCAGAGCTCTCGCCTGTCGCCGGTGCGCACGACGATCCGACGGTCGAAGAGCTCGTCGAGCTGTACCGCTCGATCCGCGGCGAGGAGCACCCGAACTGGACCGAGTACCGCAGCGTCATGGTGGCCGAGCGACGCCTCGTCATCCGCCTGCACCCGGTGCACGCGTACGGCATGATCCCCGGCTGAGCAGCCCGATCGGAGCCATCGACCGGAAATTTCGACCGGAGCCATCGACCGGAGCCATCGACCGGAAGGCTCGGTCGTCTGGCGACCTTCAGGTCAGTGCCTGGCGGTCGTCTGGCTCTGGACCGTCATCGATCGGTGGACGACCGTGGACGGCATGGTGCCGCGTCCACGGGCGGCATGTTCTCGATGCGCGTGCGGCCTCATTCGTGGCGCGCGCCAAGGGCCGGGAGCTCCCGACCGACGCGATGGTCCGGGCTTCATCGCCGCTCCTGGTCGATCCGGACCAGTGGGCCGACCACGCCCTGAACGGGGCCAACCCACGCGGCTGGCGGAGATGGCTGGTCCGCCGGGTCTTGAAGGCGCCGACGTTCGCAGAAACCGACGTCGTCTCCGTTGCGCTGGAGGGGACGGAAGGGTCGTGACCAGGTCCCCGGCGCACTCCGTGTCGAGGACCCTGCAACCGGCTTGTCGACGATGCCTGCCGGGGGTCCACCTTGGATGCCTCACCAGCTCGAGCGGCACAAGCGATCGTATGGGAACAGCGCAGAGCGACGCCCGAGCGTCCCTCGACCCGTCGCCGACTGGCGCCGAACCGGCGATCGGCGTCCTCCTTTGGGACCCTACGGGTGAGGGTCGGACAACGCAAGCGTTTCCGGTCGCCGCACTAGCGGTCTTCTGGCGATCCCACCGCGTCGACGACGCGCTGCGACTCTTCGACGAGTTGCGAGATGTCGAGGACCCGGACCTCCTCCTCCTTGCCGTTCGCACGAACCGCGTCGTCCAGCATGATCATGCAGTAGGGACACGCGGTCGACACGACGTCGGCCCCGGTGCCCAACGCCTCCAAGGTCCGGTCCATGTTCACGCGCGTCCCGATGGTCTCTTCCATCCACATCCGTGCTCCACCCGCGCCACAGCAGAAGCCACGTTCCCTGCACCGACGCATCTCGACGGTTCGGGCCCCGGGGATCGCGTCGATGACGGCTCGCGGCTCGTCGAACACCCTGTTGTGCCGCCCGAGGTAGCAAGGGTCGTGATAGGTGACCGTGCCCGAGTAGCCGGTACCCGGGACGATCCTGCCGGCACGCACGAGGTCGTCGAGCAGCTCTGAATGGTGCACGACCTCGAATTCTCCGCCGAATGCCGGGTACTCGTTCTTGAGGGTGTTGAAGCAGTGGGGGCAGGTGGTGACGATCTTCTTCACCCCTGCGGCCTCCAGGGTCGCGACGTTGGCCTTGGCCTGCTCCTGATAGAGGTACTCGTTGCCGATACGACGCGCGGGGTCCCCGGTGCACGACTCCTTGGGCCCGAGGATCGCGAACCTGACTCCCGCCTGGTGGAGCAGCCGCGCCGCTGCCTGCACCTGACGACGCGCCCGCTCGTCGAGCGCCCCCGCGCAGCCGACCCAGTACAGGTACTCGACGTCGTCGGGGATCGTGTCCGTGACGACGGGAACCTCGAAGTCCAGGGCCTGGGTCCATTCGGTGCGCCTCGAGCTGCCGAGCCCCCAGGGGTCGCCCTGGTTCTCGATGTTGCGCAGCATGAGCCCGGCCTCGTGAGGGAAGCTCGACTCCATCAGCACCTGGTAGCGACGCATGTCGACGATCGCGTCGACGTGCTCGATGTCGACGGGGCACTGCTCGACGCACGAGCCGCAGGTGGTGCACGACCACAGCACGTCCGGGTCGATCACGCCCGGGACGAGCGGTTCGGGGACAAGCAGCTCGGCGTGGTCGCGCTGCTCGCCACCTGCGGGCTCGCCGTGCGCGGCCGTCCTGGGCTTCTCGTGCTCGTCAGCGCGCTGGGACGCCCTGCCCGCGAGCACATGCGAAGCCTGGGAGAACATGTTGTCCCGAAGGCCCATGATCACCAGCTTCGGGGAGAGCGGCTTGCCCGTGCTCCACGCCGGGCAGACCGACTGGCACCGGCCGCACTCGGTGCAGGCCACGAAGTCCAGCATCTGCTTCCACGTGAAGTTCTCGATGAACCCGGCGCCGAAAACCGTGTCCTCGGTGACGTTGTCCATGTCCATGTCGAGCGTTCTGTCGAGGGCCCCGAGCGCGCGGGGCCTTCGAGAGAAGGCCACGTTCACAGGGGCGACGAAGATGTGCAAGTGCTTCGAGTACGAGACGAACACAAGGAACCCACTGATGACCGAGACGTTCAAAAGGAGGAACGTCGTCGCGAGCGTCCCGTCCACTCCGTGTCCGAGGCCGGCAAAGCCGGCTCCGATGACGTGGGAGGCGAACGCCCAGTCGTCGTACGGGAACTGTCGAGGCTTCGTATCGATCTCTGCGCCCCGGTACAGCAGAAGGGTCGCGATCACCGCGAAGATGAGAAGGAGCGTCACCCAGGCGGCACCGGTGTGCGAGCCGTAGAACCTGGAGGCGCGCTCCTTTCTGGACGGCGCGTTCTTGATGCGTATGACCGTGAACACGACGAGCGCGGCCAGCACCGCCACCGCGAAGAAGTCCTCGATGAACCCGAGCACCGGTGACGTGCCGATCCCAGGGATGTGGAACGTCGGATCGAAGAGATCGCCGTAGGCCTCGATGATCGTGAAGATGAGGAGGGTGAACCCCCACATCGTGAAGAAATGGGCGATCCCGGGGATCCTCCAGTTGAGCAGCTTTCGCTGACCGGCGACCTCCGTGACCTCGGCCTCGGCCCTACGACCAAGGTCCCGGCGCACGCGCCCAGGCGCGGGCTGTCCGGCACGCACCAGTCTCGAGATCCAGTGGAAGCGATGACCGGCGACCGCGACGCAGATCAGCGTCGCCGCCATCCCGATCGCGATCCTGATCGGCACGAGCCCTCCTGATCCTCCTCGATCCCTGCGAAGCCTGCCGCTACCTGCCGGTCCTGCCCTGGTTGCCAGCTGCGAGTTGCCGGTCCCACCCTCGCTGCCAGTCCTGCCCTCGCAGCCCGCCGCTCACGCGCTCGGTCCTGCAACCGGGGTGTTCGCCCGGTCCGCGACCAGTCCGAAGGGCGCGGTCTTCTCCTGCTCTCCTGGCCTCATGGCCTCACCCTGCGGAGCGCTGCTGGCCCTGCGGAGCGCTGCTGGCCCTGCAGAGCCCGGCTGACCCTCTGGAACGCTGATCGGCGAGTCGAGGATGTCCATGGCGTGCCAGACGATAGTGTGATGACCGCACGCGGGCGTAGTTCAGCGGCAGAACATCAGCTTCCCAAGCTGAGAACGCGGGTTCGATTCCCGTCGCCCGCTCTCGGGTCTTCCCTGGTGAGACATGGTGGTGGTGCCTCCGCTCCGTCATCAGCACACCGAGCATCCCGCGAGCGTCCCGCGGACCAGGACGTCGAACCTCGATGCCGGGTGGCTGCCCCGCACCGACACCTCACCCAGCAGTGGCGCGAATCCAAGCCAAGAGTCACAACCGTTGCAGCCAAGCGAGCAATAATGGAAAAGTCGGCACGAGCCGCTTGAAAAAGGAGATCGCCGCCTTAAAGGAGAGAGTGGACAGGCTCCTCTCAGCCCGGGTGACCCACGAGCCCGACCGCCTTCTCCTCGGCCACCTTGGAACCGAGCGGGACACGCACTTCACGTTCCTGCGCCACGACGGAGTCCCCGCCGCCAACCACGAGGCCGAGCGGGCGATCCGCCCTCAGGTCTCCACCCGAAAGACCTGGGGCCACAACAAGAAGATCCGATGAGCAAGGGCGTCTGCGATCGTGGTCGGCGTTCTTCGCACTGCCGACCAGCAGCACCAAAGCCCCATCGACGTGCTCGTCCACAGAGGACGAGCGAGCGGGCCCGAAACGGCCTCGACCTCGCATCCGGCCCGTGAGCCCCCGGTCCGCATCCTGCTACCGGATCAGCCTCGAGGAGATCGGCTCCGACGGCACCACCAAGGGGCGCTTCTCGGGTACCTGCGACGCCTACCTCCTCGCTGTCGCCCAGGAAGACGGCGGCGAGCTACGCATGTTCACCTATCACGACGGTCCAGTCCCCCAGAGGCGGCGCGTGTGTGATGCAGAGCCTCGCCGCGCACATGCGCGCCACCGTCGGCCTCCGGCGCTGACTCTTTACGCCTGAAGTTGACGACGTCGGCTACAAGACCGGCCCGGTCAGTTCTCTGCTGGGTGACGTACCGCTGCCCCATACCGACCAAGTGAGCGGACTCCCGTCGGTTACCTACGCCAGTGCTTGCACCTCGACGTGCTGCAGCGAAGCGGCCAGGGAAGCAACGTCATCGACGTCGGCGGTAAGGATCACAGCCACTGGCAACTGTGCGGCGGTCGCCACCACGAAGGCGTCAATGGCGTTCGTCGAGTCCATCCTGGTCGCCT
>JAJYMD010000245.1 GCA_021787255.1 Actinomycetes bacterium
GCGACGAGATCGCCCGGCTCACCGCAGAGGCCGCGGGGCTGGCGGGCGAGGGCGCCCAGCTGAGGGCCACGATCGACCAGATGACCGCCGAGGCCGGCCAGCTGCGCGACGAGATCGCCCGGCTCACCGCAGAGGCCGCGGGGCTGGCGGGCGAGGGCGCCCAGCTGAGGGCCACGATCGACCAGATGACCGCCGAGGCCGGCCGGCTTCGAGGAGAGCTTGCAGCGTCAGAAGCGCGGCGCCGGATCGCCGACGAGGCGGTGGACGCGCTCCGGGTCGCACGTGCGGACCTCCAGGCGCAGCTCGACGCCGTGCTCTCGTCGCGCAGCTGGCGCCTCACCGAGGTGCTCCGCAAGGGCGGCGGTGCGGCCCGGCGGTCGCTCACGGCCGCAAAGAGGCGCCTGGGCGTCGCCGAGCGCGAGCGGCGCTAGGCGTCGCCGAGCCAGTCCTCCACGAGGCCGCCGCCTGGCGCGTGACGGAAGAGCGGGATCGCGCCGAGCGCGCGCACGAGCTGTGCGTCGGGACCCAACGCGCGGCGCCACTGCTCGCCCTCGGTGAGGAACGCGCCGACCACGACCGGCTCGGCCCCTACGCGCCGGAGCAGGCGCAGCGACGCCCGGAGCGACGCCCCGGTCGACACCACGTCGTCGACGACGGCCACCCGGCGGCCTCTCACCGCGTCGACCCGCTCCGGGTCCAGGCGCAGCGCCTGTGTGGCTCCGGTCGTGATGGACCGGACCGGCTCGACCCAGGTGTCCCCGAGATGGATCTTCGGCGTCTTGTGGAGGATGACGTAGTCGTCGAGCCCGAGGGCCCGAGTGACCTCGATGGCGAGCGGGATCCCCATCGTCGCCACGGAGACCACGACCTCTGGGTGCGTGTCGCGCAGGCGGTCGGCGAGCTCCTTGCCCGCCCGCTCGGAGAAGGCCACCCCGTGGTCGACGCAGACGAGCAACGCGATGGTGACGTCGGGCGCCACCTGCACGAGCGGCAGGTCGACCGTCTGCGAGCCGACGGTGGTCCGATAGGTGCGCCCGGTGATGGCCAGATGGTGGCCGACCCCGGGCCGACGGCGCAAGCCCGACAGCGCAAGCCCGGCGGCGCAAGCCCGGCGCAAGCCCGGCGGCCGAGCAGGTCGGCTCAGCGCGGCGCGGACATGAGCTCGGCGAAGCGGCGCGTGTCGACGTTGCCGCCCGACAGCACGACGCCCACGCGCCGGGCTCCCGGGACGACCTCGTCGACGCGCCCGCTCAGGAGCGCGGCGAGGCCGACCGCCCCGCTCGGCTCGACGACGAGCTTCAGCCGGTCGAACGCGAAGCGCATGGCGTCGAGGATCTCCGGATCGCTCACCACGGTGACGCCGTGGAGGAGCCGGCGATTGATCGAGAAGGTGAGCTCGCCAGGGATCTCGGCCGCCAGACCGTCCGCGATCGTGCGGGGCACCGGGATCCGCACCCGTCTCCCCGCCTCGAAGGACCGCTTCGTGTCGTCGCCCGCCTCGGGCTCGACGCCGACCACCCGGATGCCCGGGCTGAGCGCGGTCGCGATCGTCGCCGAGCCTGCGATCAGCCCTCCCCCGCCGACCGGGACGACGAGCGTGTCGAGGTCGCCGGCGTCCTCCAGGAGCTCGAGCGCGGCGGTCCCCTGGCCCGCGATCACGTGGGGGTGGTCGTAGGGGGGGAGGAGCGCCATGCCTCGCTCCTCGGCGAGCCGCTCGCAGATCGCCACCCGGTCTGCGGCGTAGCGGTCGTAGGGCACGATCTCGGCGCCGTACGCGGCCGCGGCGTCGGCCTTCGAGCGCGGGGCGTCCTCGGGCATGACCACCGCCGCCCGGGCACCGAGCTCGCGTGCCGCGAGCGCCACCGCCTGGCCGTGGTTGCCCGAGGAGTAGGTGACGATCCCCGAGGCGAGCATCTCGGCTGGCAGGCGGGAGGCCGCGTTGAACGCGCCGCGGAATTTGAAGGCGCCCGCTCGTTGGAGCTGCTCGCACTTGAGCAGGACCGTCCGGCCGACGAGGCCGTCGAGGGTACGCGACCGCACCACCGGCGTGCGGTGCGCGACGCCACGGAGACGGGCCGCGGCGTCGCGGACGTCGCCTGCGGTCACCGGAGGAGCGCTCGTCGGCACGTCTCGATGTCTAGCCGTTCGGCGCGACCTCCGCGAGCGTGGCCGCCCCGCCTGGCGGCCCAGGACCCCGCCGGGGCCGACGGCTGGCGTACCGAGCACGAACGTGCTGTGATGGGTCCACAAGTGCGCTGCTGGGCTCACGGCCCCCTGGTCCGCCAGGGGGCCGTCGCCCGTTCTCGTGACCTCGAAGCGGCAGCCGACCGTGCGCGGCGGACCTGCCAGGATGACCACGTGGTCGACCCGCTCCTCGCCCCGCGCCCCATGGTCTCGCCGGCGCTCGCCGCCGCGTTGCTCGCCGACGTCTACCGCATCACCGGCACGCTGACCGAGCTGCACGGAGAACGCGACCTGAACTTCCGCGTCGAGGCGACCGACGGGCGCCGTTACCTCCTGAAGGTCCACCACCCCGAGGACTCAGGAGAGGTGGTCGAGATGCGCACGCTCGCGATCGCCCACGCCCGGCGCGTCGATGCCGGCCTGCCGGTCCCCGAGGTGGTGCCGACGCCGACGGGGGCCGTCCGAGCGGCGATCGCCGGGGCCGACGGCCGCATCTCGGAGGTCCAGGTCTTCGGGTTCCTCGAGGGCACCCATCCGAAGACCGAGCGGCTCGACGCCGACGCGCTCTTCGGCTGGGGGCAGGTCACGGCCCGCCTCGGCCGTGCGCTGCGCGGCTTCTTCCACCCGGCCGCCGGCTACCGGATCCAGTGGGACGTCCGGCACACCGGATCGCTGCGGGACCGCCTCGAGCTGCTCTCCTTGGAGGCGAGGAGGCTCGTCGAGCCCATGATCGACCGCTTCGACGCGCACGTCGCCCCGCGCTTCGAGACCCTTCGCGCACAGGTCGTCCACAACGACATGAACCCTCGCAACCTCCTCGTCGACGCCCGTGGGAGGATCGCCGGCATCACCGACTTCGGCGACATGACCCACACCGCGCTGGTCTGCGACCTCGCCGTCGCGATCGCCGAGGTCCTCGTCGGCCGCCACGACGGCTTCGAGGCGGCGCTGCCCATGATCTCCGGCTACTGCGCCACGACGCCGCTCGAGGACGAAGAGGCGGCGATGCTCCTAGACCTCGTCGCCGCGCGGGCAGCCACCGACGTCGTCGTGACGACGTGGCGACGGCTCCACCACCCCCACGCCGACGAGCTCCCGGACGCGTCGCTCGCGCTCCTCGGACGCATCGAACGCGAGGGTGCCGGCGTGCTCGGCGTCCGCCTCGCCGAGCACGCACGACGTGCCTCGTCGGGACCTTCCCCGACCGCGCCCTCCTACCGAGCCCGCCCGACGAGCGAGCTGCGACGGGCCAGGTCGCGCGTGCTCGGCTCACTCGAGCTCAGCTACGACGAGCCCCTCCACCTCGTGCATGCCCAGGGCGTCCACGTCTTCGATGCCGAGGGCCGGCGCTACCTCGACGCGTACAACAACGTCCCGGTCGCCGGCCACAGCCATCCGGCCGTGGCCGCCGCGATCGCCGCCCAGAGCCGCCTGCTCGTCACGAACACCCGCTACCTCCACGAGTCGAGCGTCGAGCTGGCCGAGCAGCTGCTCGCACGCGCACCGGACGGGCTGGAGCGGGCCATCTTCGTGAGCTCCGGCAGCGAGGCGAACGACGTCGCCTGGCGCATCGCGCGGCTCGCGACGGGCCACGACGGAGCGCTCGTCACGCGCCACGCCTACCACGGGATGACCGAGGCGACCGCAGACCTCTCGCCAGAGGAGTGGCCGGAAGGGTTCGCCCCGGCGCACATCGGCCTGCTGGAGCCCCCGGGCCGTCCGGGCAAGCCTGCAGACGCCGTGGGGCGGCTCGCGGCGGCCGGGCATGCGCCCGCGGCCCTCTACGCGGACCCCGCGTTCACGAGCGACGGCATCCTGGGCCCGGCCTCCGACTGGCTCGCCGACGCGGTCGACGCGACGCGGCGCACCGGGGGGATCTTCCTCGCAGACGAGGTCCAGGCAGGCTACGGCCGGACCGGAGAGGGGCTGTGGAGCGTGACTTCCTCGGGGGTCGACCCCGACCTCCTCACCCTCGGCAAGCCCATGGGGAACGGCTTCCCTGTCGCCGCGGTGCTCGGACGAGCGGACCTCGTCGACCCCTTCGTCCAGACGACCGGCTTCTTCAGCACCTTCGGCGGCAACACGCTCGCGTGCGCGGCAGCGCTCGCCGTGCTCCACGTCGTCGAAGAGGAGCGTCTCGTCGAGCGCGCCGCGGTCTCAGGCGCCCATCTCCGGGGCCTCCTGGAGGAGGTCGCGGCGCGCCACGAGGCCGCGGGCGCGGTCCGCGGCTGGGGCCTCCTGATCGGCGTCGAGATCGTCCACGACGGCGCGCCGGACCCACAGGCCGCGCGCGGCGTGGTCAACCGCATGCGCAGGCTCGGCGTGCTCATCGGGACCACCGGGCCTGCTCGCAACGTCCTCAAGATCCGCCCCCCGCTCGTGTTCGGCGAGGCAGACGGCGACGAGCTCGCCGATCGCCTCGACGAGGCGCTCTCGGCTCTCGGACAGGCAAGGTGACCGGCCGCTCGCTCCGTAAG
This sequence comes from Actinomycetes bacterium, assembly GCA_021787255.1. The sequence goes on from JAJYMD010000245.1 coordinate 4,662, forward strand.
GATGTCCGGAGGCCCTTGCGGCGTCGACCCGGACCGGGATCGAAGGGAGGCCGGCGGGAGCCTGCGCGGGCCTACGGAGGCGGCCCGAAGAGCCGGTCGCCGGCGTCGCCGAGACCCGGGACGATGAAACCCCGCTCGTCCAGCTCGGGGTCGACGACCGCGCACGCGACGGGGAGCACCGGGTGGGACCGGCGGAACCGCTCGATGCCGGGCACCGACGCGATGATGCACAGCGCCTGCACATGGGAAGCGCCACGTGACACCACGAGGTCGCACACCTGGGCCAAGGACCCGCCGGTCGCGAGCATCGGGTCGCAAACGACGACGCGCCGTCCCGCCAGGTCGCGCGGAAGCCGATCGAGGTACACCTCGGAGCGCAGCGTCACCTCGTCGCGCCGGAGCCCGACGTGCGCGACCTCGCTGTAAGGAAGCAGCTCCTGGATGGCCGGGACCATCCCCAGCCCGGCACGCAGGACCGGTACCAGCAGCACCGTCTCGGAGACCCTCGTGCACTGCGCGACGCCGACGGGGGTGCGCACCGAGACCCGTTCGGTCACGAGGTCCCTGAGCGCCTCGTAGGCCACGAACGCCGACAGCTCGTGGACGAGCTTGCGGAACTCGGCGCTCTCGGTCGTCTCGTCGCGCAGCGCCACGAGGCGGTGCTGGACCAACGGGTGCGCGGCGACGAGGACGCCGGTCACGGCGCCCGGCGCGTCGGTGAGCTCGGGGGCGGCGGCCACGGTTGGCTGAGCGTAGCGACCGGCGCGCCCGGGCGCAGGCGGCGGGCGCAGGCGGTGTCCAGGCGCGGCCCAAAGAGGGCCCCGTGCGGGCTCGGCCCGGCATAGCGTGGTCGCGTGGCGAACCGGCCGCCGCTCGGAGCCAGAGCCTTGGGCGCCGCGATCGCGGCGGCCAAGCCCGTGAGCTTCTGGCTCGACGATCCCGCCGCGCCCCAGCCGGAGCTGCCGCTCACCGGCACGCTCCGCGCCGACCTCGCCGTCGTCGGCGCGGGCTACAGCGGCCTGTGGACGGCCCTCCTCGCCAAGCAGGCAGATCCTGGCCTCGACGTCGTGCTGCTCGAGGCCGAGCGCGTGGGGTGGGCCGCGACCGGCCGC
>JAJYMD010000220.1 GCA_021787255.1 Actinomycetes bacterium
CACTTCGAGGGCGATCTCGATGGGCACGACCTGCGGCTCAACGGCAGCCTCACCGAGGGCGCCGAGATCGAGGGCGCCGAGAGCGAGGGCACGAGCCCGTGAGCCCTCCGTCGTCGCGCGCCCAGGCACGACGGCAGCGGTCATTGGTGATCAGCCTGACGATCGTGATCGTGATCGCGCTCGGCGCGCTCGGCGGGACCCTGGCCGCGCACTGGTCCCCTCGCCTCGGGCTGACACTCGACGGGGGGCTGTCCGTCATCTACAAGCCGGCGCGCAAGGTGACGCAGGGCGACCTGAACCAGACCGTGACCATCCTTACGAACCGTGTGGACGGGCTGGGCGTGTCCGGCGCGACGGTGGGCACCCAGGGCGGCGACATCGTCGTGCAGGTGCCGGGCATCAAGGACGGCCATCAAGTCCTGAAGACGATCGGCCAGACCGCCCAGCTCTACTTCCGCCCGGCCCTGTGCGGTGCGCCGGCGTTCGTCGGCAAGTCCTCCAAGGCGGTGAAGCCGGTGGGCACTCCCCTCCCGGCGTGCACAGCCTCGAGCCAGCTGACCGAGGCGAACCTGGGCGTGACCCCTGCCTCGGGGACAACAACATTCCACGAGAACACCGTCCCGGCCGACAGCGCGCTCGCCGACTACCCGAGCACGAGCCCGACAAAGGACTACAGGACAAAGACCGTCCTGCTGCCGGCCATCAACGGCGCCGGACAGTACACGCGCTACCTTCTGGGACCAGCAGCCCTCACAGGGCACGCCATCGCCCACGCGGTCGCCCAGCAGACACAGCTCGGCAAGTGGGTGGTCAACTACACCCTCACGTCGAAGGGCTCTCCCGCGTGGGACAGGCTTGCCTCCAGGTACTTCCACCAGATCATCGCGATCGAGCTCGACGGAGAGGTCTACTCCGCGCCGATCATCCAGCCCTCCCAGTCCTCGTTCTCCTCCTTCGGGGGCAAGGGCGAGATCTCCGGCCATCTGACCGAGACCGAGGCCAAGACGCTGGCACTCGCCATGCAGTTCGGCTCACTGCCCGTGCGACTGATCCCCCAGACCACCGAGACGGTGTCTCCGACCCTCGGGCACTCCGCGCTCATCGCCGGTCTCGGCGCTGGCCTGGTGGGCCTTCTGGTCGTGCTCCTCTATGCGATCGGTTACTACCGCCTGCTCGGCCTCGTGGTGTTCAGCGGCCTCGTGCTGACCGGTGCGCTGCTCTGGGCGATCATCTCGGCGCTCGGCCATACCACGGTGGCGCCGAGCTTCGACCTCGCCGGCGTGACCGGGATCATCGTGTCGATCGGCATCACCGTCGACTCGTACATCGTGTACTTCGAACGCCTGAAAGACGAGACCAGAGCCGGCCGGACCGTCCGCACGAGCGTGGACCGCGGCTTCGCCAGCGCGTGGCGGACGGTGCTTGCAGCGGACACGGTCTCGCTCGGTGCTGCGGTCGTGCTGTTCTTCGTGGCGGTAGGAGAGGTCAAGGGCTTCGCGTTCTTCCTCGGTCTCTCCACCCTCATGGACATCTTCATGACGTACTTCTTCACGCGGCCGCTCGTCGTGCTGCTCGGCCGTAACGAACGGTTCGCCGGCGGAGGCCGGATGGGCATCTCGAAGGGTCTCGCGGTGCGCGTGGAACCAGAAGCGGCGTGAGGCGTGAGGACATGAGCACGGACGACGGCACACGCGAGGTCGAGGGGTCCGAGAAGGAGGTCGGGGACCTCGGCGACGCCGGGGACCGAGCGCGCGGGGAGGCCGGGCGCGACCAGGGGCTCGGTGGCGACGGGGTCGGCGAAGAGGAGCCTGCCGCTGAGGCGGTCAGCGAGGACGAGCTCGTCGAGGAAGAGGTGGAGCGGCTCGCGGCACGAGCGCCCGCGACCCCCCCGCGAGGACCTCGGCGCGTGGGGCCGTTCCGGCGCCTCTACCGCGGCGAGACCTCGTTCGACTTCGTCCGGCGTCGCCGGTGGTGGTTCGCCATCTCGTCGGTCGTCATCCTGGCCGGTGTCGCTTCGCTGGGCATCCGCGGGCTCAATCTCGGCATCACATTCAAAGGCGGAGAGGCCTGGAGCGTCAAGGCTCCCGGCATCACCCAGAGCCAGGCGATGAGCGCGGTCCAGGCAGCCGGACTGAGCCAGCCGACGGTCGAGATCCTCGGCAGCGGCAGCCACCAGACGGTGCGGGTGACCGCCGACCTGAACGGCCTCGGAGCGGCCGCGCAGCGGGCGGAGACAACACGGGTCATCAGCGCGCTGGCGAAGCTCACCAGGCAGCCGAAGACAGCGGTGTCGGTCACAACGGTCGGGCCGACGTGGGGGGGGCAGGTCACGCAGAAGGCCGTCATCGCGCTGATCGTCTTCTTGGTCCTGGTCGCCGTGTACATCAGCCTGCGCTTCGAGCCGAAGATGGCGCTCGCCGCGTTCATCGCGCTGCTCCACGACCTGCTGGTGACCGCTGGCGTCTACTCGCTCGCCGGGTTCCAGGTGACCCCGGACACGGTGATCGCGGTGCTCACCATCCTCGGGTACTCGCTCTACGACACGGTCGTCGTGTTCGACCGCGTCCGCGACAACTCGAAGGGGCTCGGCGCCACCGGCCGCATGACCTACTCGGAGATGGTCAACCTCTCGATGAACCAGACCTTGGCGCGCTCGATCAACACCTCGCTGGTCGCGATCCTGCCCGTGCTCTCGGTGCTGCTCGTCGGCGCGCAGCTCCTCGGGGCGACCACCCTGCAGGACTACGGGCTGGCTCTCTTCGTCGGGCTGTGCTCGGGCGCGTACTCGTCGATCTTCATCGCGTCCCCGATCCTCGCCTGGTTGAAAGAGCGCGAGCCCCGCTACGTCGCCATGCGCCAGCGGATCGAAGCCAAGGGCGAGCGCCTTGGCCTCCTCACGCCGAAGGCGGCGGCGACGCTGCTCGCGGCGGGTACCGGCGGAGGGGCCATCCGTGCGTCGCGCGACGCGCGGGCGAGCACGATCCGCCCCGGCCAGGGGCGCCGGGACCGCCTCGCCACGGCGCAGGCGAGCACCGCGGCCACGGCGACGCTCGAGCCCGGGGTGCGAGCCTCCGCAGGCGACGGCGTGGCAGCCCCCGCGGGCAACGGCGCCTCCTTCTCGGCTGGCAGCGGGGCGGCGGTGCGTCCGGGCAACGGCGCGGGGGCGCCGCGCGCGGGCGCGAGGCCCCAGCGCCAGTCGCCAGCACGGCGACAGGCGCCGCGTTCGCGCAAGGCGGGCAAGGGCAAGCGCCGCCGCTGAGCCTCGCACTCGGACTGCGGAAGGACCGCATCCGGCAGGACGCGAGATAGCGTCTGCCCGCGATGGCCATCACGAGCCGCTCAGAGCTGGCGTCGCCGGGGGCGGGCGCCCTTTCGGGCGACACGCGCCGGCTCCACCCCCAGATTGGGGGCACCGCGGGGCGTGACGAGCCGGATCGTCGGACAGGGCCGGTCGCCTTGTCGTTCGCGCTCGAGGGGATGACCTGCGGCGCGTGCGCCGCTCGGATCGAACGGCACCTGAACCGTATCGACGGCGTGAGCGCCGTGGTCAACTTCGCGACCGAGCGCGCCTCGGTGACCGCGCCGGCGTCGCTCGGCGCGGCGAGGCTCATGGAAGAGGTCGCCTCGATCGGCTACTCCGCCAAGCTGATCAAGGGCGACGCGCACGCGGCCGCGGCCGCCGACGCACGCGAGGACGCGGCGAGACGCGTGCGGTCGCTGGGGCGCCGTCTCGTCGTCGCGGCGGTGCTCTTCATGCCGCTGTGCGACGCCTCTATCGCCTTCTCGGTCGTGCCGGCCGACCGCTTCGAGGGGTGGCAGTGGGTGCTGATCGCCCTCGCGCTTCCCGTGGTCACCTGGGCTGCGTGGCCCTTCTACCAAGCGGCGTTTCGCCACGCCCTCCATCTCAGCGCGACGATGGACACGCTCGTCTCGCTCGGGGTGATCAGCTCCTCGGCGTGGTCGGTCTACGCGATGTTCTTCGAGGACGCCGGCCGCAGCGGCCGCTCGATCGCCTACCTTCTCGCGCACAATTCAGGCGGGTCGATCTACCTCGACGTGGCCGGCGGCGTCACGACGTTCCTCTTGTGCGGTCGCTGGTTCGAAGCCCGCTCCCGCCAGCGCAGCGGCGACGCGCTGCGCGCGCTCGCCGAGCGCGGCGCGAAGGAGGTCTCGATCCTCGATGCCGACGGGACCGAGCGCCGGCGTCCGGTCGGCGAGCTGCACCCCGGCGACCGCTTCGTCGTGCGGCCGGGCGAGAAGGTGGCGACCGACGGCGTGGTGGTGGCGGGCGAGTCCGCCGTGGACCGGAGCCTCATGACGGGGGAGTCCGAGCCCGTGGACGTCGGCCCGGGCGACGCGGTCACCGGCGGCACCGTGTGCTGCGCAGGACGCCTGGTCGTGGAGGCGACCAGCGTCGGCGCCGACACCCAGCTCGGCCACATGCTGGCGCTGGTGGAGCGTGCGCAGAACGAGAAGGCGCAGGTGCAGCGGCTGGCGGACCGGGTGGCGGGCGTGTTCGTCCCGGTGGTGGTCGTCTTCGCGCTGGCGACGCTCGCCGGGTGGCTGGTGGCAGGCGCGTCGTCGCTCGTCTCGTTCAACGCGGGGCTGTCGGTGCTCGTCATCGCCTGCCCGTGCGCACTGGGCCTCGCGACGCCCGCTGCGCTCTTCGTGGCGTCGGGGACCGGGGCGCGTGAGGGGATCTTCTTCAAGGGGTATCGCGCGCTCGAGCTCTCCAAGCAGGTCGACGTCGTCGTGCTCGACAAGACCGGCACGGTGACCGAGGGTCGGATGGCCGTGGTCGGCTCCTCGGCCGTGCCCGGCGTCGACCGCCGCGAGCTGCTCCGGCTCGCCGGCGCGCTGGAGGGCGCGTCGGAGCACCCTGTCGCCCGTGCGATCGCTGCGGCCGCACAGAACGAGCTGGGCCGGCTCACACCGGTGGAGTCCTTCGCCGCGGTCGCCGGGTTGGGGGCGACCGGGAAGGTGCGCGGCCACACGGTCTCGGTGGGCCGCCCGGCCCTCGTGCCCGGCGCCCCGCCAGACGAGGAGCTCCGGGCTCGTTGCGAGGCGTGGGAGGCGCTCGGGCACACCGCGGTCGTCGTGACGATCGACGGTAGGACCTCCGGGGCGTTCGCCGTCGCCGACGCCGTTCGACCCTCGGCCGCCCCTGCCGTCGCGAAGCTCCGGGAGCTCGGACTGCGCTGCATCCTGCTCTCCGGCGACAACGAGGCGACGACCCGCAGCGTCGGGCATGCGGTCGGCATCGACGAGGTCGTCGCCGGAGCGCTGCCGGCGGAGAAGGTCGCGATGATCCGGTCCCTCCAGCAACAGGGGCATTCGGTCGCGATGATCGGAGACGGCGTGAACGACGCGCCGGCGCTCGCGACGGCCGACCTCGGGCTGGCCGTGGGCTCGGGCACCGACGTGGCGATCGAAGCGGCCGATCTCGTCGTCGTCCGGGAGGACCTGCGAGCGGCGGCCGGCGCGATCGCGCTCGCCCGCCGGACGCTGCGCATCATCCACTCGAACCTGCTCTGGGCCTTCGCCTACAACCTCGTGGCGATCCCTGTCGCCGCGGCGGGCTTCCTGGACCCGCTCATCGCGGCGGGTGCGATGTCCTTGTCCTCGGTGTTCGTCGTGTGGAACAGCGCCCGACTGCGGCCGCGCCGCGTTGCTCCCCGCGGCGCTGCGCGTCCGGCGGCCCCCGGCGCGTCGAGGACGGCCTCGCGCGAGCCGGTCGCGCCAAGGGGAGGGGCCGGTGG
>JAJYMD010000122.1 GCA_021787255.1 Actinomycetes bacterium
CTGGAGCTCGCAACCGGCATCGCGGTGGCCTTCGCGCGCAATCCGATGACGCTCGCGACCGTGGCGAACGACCTCCAGCAGCTCTCGAAGGGCCGCTTCGTGCTCGGGCTCGGATCGCAGATCAAGCCGCACATCACCAAGCGGTTCTCCATGCCGTGGTCTCGCCCGGCTCCCCGGATGCGCGAGCTCGTGACCGCGATCCGTGCGATCTGGAAGACCTGGGAGACCGGTACGCGACTCGACTTCCGAGGCGAGTTCTACACCCACACCCTCATGACGCCGTTCTTCGACCCCGGACCGAACCCCTTCGGCAATCCGAAGATCGTCCTCGCCGCGGTCGGCACGCACATGGCGGAGGTCGCCGGCGAGGTGGGCGACGGTCTCATGGCCCATCCGTTCACCACCGCGCGCTACGTGCGCGAGGTGAGCCTCCCCGCGTTGGAGCGGGGTGCGGCGAAGGCCGGCAAGACGCGAAGGGACCTCGTGGTCTCGCTTCCCGGGCTCGTCGTGACCGGGTCCACCGAGGAGGAGCTCACGGCGAGCGCCAAGGCCGCGAAGACCCAGCTCGCCTTCTACGGCTCGACGCCCAGCTACCGCCCGGTCCTCGAGCTGCACGGCTGGGGGGAGCTCCAAGACGAGCTGCACGCTCGCTCGAAGCGCGGCGACTGGGACACGATGGGCGAGCTGGTCGACGACGAGGTCCTCCAGACGTTCGCCGTGGTCGCACCCCCAGGGCGCGTCGCCGACGCCGTGCTCGAACGCTGGGGCGGTCTCGTCGACCGGTTCAGCTTCTCCACGCCGATCCCCGCAGCGCAGATGGCGACGGTGATCGCCGCCTTCCACGACGTCGCAGACAGCGCGCAGGCTCGGCCGCACGGCGAGAACGGCTAGCTCCAGGCGGCGAGACGGCCCGCCGCCTGGGCGCGCCGGGGAGGCGCGGACCGACGTGCAGGTACCCGAAGGCCGCGAGCGGTCGTGTCGCCACGCCACGCCGGGGCCACGTCGGTCTCCCAGCCGGCGAAGAGGAACCAGGCCGTCGCGGCAGTCTCGTCGCGGGTTCGGCTGGTGGCCTGCGGTATCGGAGCGACCGCGCCTTCCCCCTCGAAGAGAACCTTCAGGCAGGACAGGCAGGAGCCGACGTGCTCGAAGTGACGACGTTCACGAGCCGAGGGGCGCGCACGACGACCCGTGCGGGCGGCGCACCTCCGAGCGCGTCGGCGACTCGTGCCGATCCCAGCGCGGCGGCACGCGCGTCGTCCTCGCCGATCGTCGCGGGGACCTCGAGCCGGTCACGGACCTTGCCGTTCACCTGCACGACCATCGTGACCGTCTCCTCGGCGACGAGCGCAGGATCGAACTCGGGCCACTTGCACGCGTGCAGCCGTCCGCCGTGGCGCCGCTCCCACAGCTCCGCGGTCACGTGCGGCGCCATGGGCGCGAGCAGCTGCAAGAGCGCGTCGACGGCCTCGTCGAGCACGTCCGCGTGGGGATCCTCGCGCGCGTAGCGCTGGAGCAGGTTGACCTGCTCCATGCAGCGCGCGACCGCGGTGTTGTAGGACCAGCGCTCGATGTCCGTGGTCACCTGCTGGATCGCGCGGTGCGTCGCGCGGCGCACCTCGGCGTCGGCCTCCCGCAACACGCCGGCCCGGGTGCAGGTCGCGCCGGTCGCGCCGGGCTCCGCGAGCCGCCACAGGCGATCGAGGAACCGGCGGCAGCCCTCGATGACCTCGTCCGTCTGGTCGGTCCAGTCGAAGTCGTCCGTCGGCGGCCCGACGAAGAGATGGAAGAGCCGGAGCGCGTCGGCCCCGACGCTCTCGTAGTAGCGCGCAGGCGCGATCAGGTTCCCCTTCGACTTCGACATCTTGGAGCCCGCCATCCGGATCATGCCCTGGGTGAACAAGCGGCGGAACGGCTCGCGCGGAAGGCCTCCGGGCGCGAGCCCCACGTCGATGAGCGCGCGAGTGAAGAACCTCGCGTACATGAGGTGCAAGATCGCATGCTCGATGCCGCCGATGTACTGATCGACCGGCATCCAGTGGACCACCGCTGCAGGGCTGAAGGGTGCCTCCGCATCGAAGGGGTCGCAGAACCGGAGGAAGTACCAGCTCGAGTCGACGAAGGTGTCCATCGTGTCGGTCTCGCGCTCGGCGGGCTCGCCGCAGATCGGGCAAACGGTGTGCCTGAAGCCTTCGTGGGACGCGAGAGGGGACTGCCCGGTCGGGAGGAACTCGACGTCGTCGGGAGCGAGCACCGGCAACTGGTCCTCGGGGACGGGCACTGCGCCGTGCACCTGGCAGTGGACGATCGGGATCGGGCAGCCCCAGAACCGCTGGCGCGAGACGAGCCAGTCGCGCAGCCGGTAGTTCACCTTGCGGCGACCGCGACCCTCTGCTTCGAGGAACCGGATCGCTGCGTCCTTCGCCTCGGCGACCCTCAGGCCGTCGAGGAAGCCGCTGTTGATCTTCACCCCGTCGCCCCCGTAGGCCTCGCCACCCTGGTCGTCCCAGCCTTCGGGCGGTTCGACCGTGCGCACGATGGGCAGGCCGTGGAGCTTCGCGAACACCCAGTCACGCTGGTCCTCCGCGGGCACGGCCATGATCGCCCCGGTGCCGTACCCCATGAGCACGTAGTCGGCGACGTAGAGAGGAACCTGCTCCCCGTTGAACGGGTTGACCACGAAGCTGCCGGTGAACGCGCCACGCTTCTCGAGCCCCGGCCCGACGTCGGCCGACGACGTCCGCTCGATCTCGGATTCCGACGCAGCACGCACGCGCAGGTCCGCGACGGCCGCGCGGTGCTCCTCCGTCGTCACTAAGTCGACGAGCGGATGCTCGGGCGCCATGACCGCATAAGTCATCCCGAAGGTCGTGTCCGGCCTCGTGGTGAAGACCCTGAGCGTGAGATCGGGGCGCCCGACCACCTCGAGATCGATCTCCGCGCCCTCGGACCGCCCGATCCAGTTGCGCTGCATGACCTTCACTCGCTCGGGCCACTCGAGGCCGTCGAGCGCCTCGAGCAGCTCGTCGGCGTAGGCGGTGATCTTGAAGAACCACTGCTCGAGGTAGCGGATGACGACGACGTCGCCGGAGCGCTCGCAGCGTCCGTCGGGGAGGACCTGCTCGTTGGCGAGCACGGTCTGGCACCCAGGGCACCAATTGACCGGCGCGTTCGCTCGGTAGGCGAGACCGGCCTTCAGGAGGCGAAGGAAGATGAGCTGCGTCCAGTGGATGTAGCTCGGGTCGTGGCTGCGGACCTCGCGCCGCCAGTCGTAGACCGCACCGAGGCGGACGAGCGACTCCTTCAGCTCGGCGATGCGCGCATCGGTGAAGACGCGCGGGTGGGTGCCGGTCCGGATGGCGGCGTTCTCCGCGGGCAGCCCGAAGGAGTCGAACCCGATCGGCGAGAGCACCGCCTTGCCCCGCATGGTCTGGTAGCGCACGACGAGGTCGCCGAAGGTGTAGTTACGGACATGGCCCTGGTGGGCTGGACCCGACGGGTACGGGTACATGCACAGCGCGTAGAAAGGTGGCCGGGGGTCGTCGTTGTCGACCTCGTAGGTCCCTTCGTCACGCCACCTCGCCTGCCATTTCGTCTCGATCGCCTGCGCGTCGTAGGCCCTTGCCATGGGCGGCGATGCTACCGTCGGGTCGCGGCGGCGCTGGGAGATGGCTTGCCGCTGCTCCGAGGCTCGCGACGAGCCCGGTACCCTCGGAGCGCTCGACGACGGACCTGGTAGCGTGGTTCGTCGTCGCACCCGGGGGCGTAGCTCAGTTGGTAGAGCGCTTGACTGGCAGTCAAGAGGTCCGGGGGTTCGAGTCCCCTCGCCTCCACCGATAAGTCCAGGTCAGAGGCTATATAGGCGACAGGGGACCGGACCTCCGCGGTCGCTTGTCAACCGCTTGTCAACGGAATCGCTGAGCAAGGATGCTTCGGGGGCACCAGCGGGAACATCCTCCACCTACGCTGTGGGTGAAGTGCCTCCTGGGAAGAGGGGGAGCCTGACCCATGACCGCTCAGACTGACGAAATCGTGATGACTCGCGATGAGATCGCAGCACTGATCGAGAGCGAGGCGCAGCGCCGGTATGGCATCAGTGCCGCCGAGCTCGTCCGCCAGGTTCGCGGGGGGACGTTCTATGAGTGTGGGAACGCGGCCGATCTGATCGGCCTCGCTCGGCTGCTTGGTGCCGCAGACGAACTCGGACTCGCGGTCTAGTCTTGACCTCCTGCTTGGTGAGGTTCGTCGACGAACCGACGACTTCAAGGCGGGCAACGGCGGTTCCTTCAAGGCGTTCCGCGACCTCGCGGCCCTGCTGCTCAGTCGTACTGTCATGGCAACAGGCGAAGCACCTCGCTTGGTGAGCCTCCAAGGTTCCCCCGACAGGCGCGTCCTGGGGGTACGAGCGGGGCGACGAGTCCTCTGCGGCTGACGAATGGTCACTTCCTACGGCTGATCGTGCACCTTGAGCTTTCCGATACCGAGGATGGTCGGCGTTTGAAGGTCGTCAGTTCCAGCTACCAATACCAGCTCGACGCACAGGGGGAGACATGGGTGCGCGTAGATCCCGAGCGTGATCGTGGGCGAGGCGTGCCCCAGCGGCTCCGAGACCACCTTCACCGGAAACCCTGAGGCAAGCATGAGCGACGCCGCCGTGTGGCGCGTGTCGTGCAGCCGGATGCGTGGCAGGCCCAGCTCACTGACTCTGCGCTCGAACCAGGTCGAAAGCGACTCGGGACGGCACGGCGCGCCCAGCTCGTCGGCGAGCAGCCATCCGCCGTCGTCGTAGGCGGGTCCTGCGGCCAGCTTCTCGGCGGCCTGGCGAGCCTTGTGCGCCCTGAGCATTGAGACGAGGGCGTCGTCCAGCGGCACGGTCCGGCGTCCTGCGGCGGTCTTGGGGGCGCTCTCGACGGCCTTTTCCGTCCACGACGACGCGCGTCGTGGTCAGGCGCAGCACTCCGGTGTCGAGGTCCACGTCGTCCCACCGAAGGCCGCAGAGCTCGCCGCGACGAAGTTCTCGTGTGGCGGCTTGACAACGAGAGGAGCATCAACGGTTCACGACCCTCGACGCGAGCACTTCGATCGGCGGCAGACGAAGAGAGGTCGGCGATGGTGAGGAGACCGGTTCACACCAGGTGCCAGAGCAGCCGTGCGCTCGACGTGCACCGCCTCGACGCGCCCGACGGCGTTGCGCGCTCCCGGCGCCGGCGCTCCGCGAAGGCGAGGGCACGGCGACGTGATGGTCACGCTGGTTCTCCCGTCGCCCCTCCGGCGTAGGCCATGGCAGGCCCTGCCGGTTCGCCACCGAAACGGCGCCGCTCGGCTGCAGCGGCGTCGCCGCTCCTGATCACCGGCTCGCCGGGCCACTCCGGAACCTTGCCTGGGCACCACGCCGGCAAGCTCCCCGTCGTGCGCTGGTGGGGCTCGTGAGCCGCCACGAGCGGGCATCGCAAGATCCGCGCCAAGCTCATGCGGCCGACCCTACGGAGCGGCTGTGACGCGGGCAGCGTCGAGGACGAGGGCTTCCGCCAACGCGGCGAACAGGTCTCCGGCCTTGCCGAAGGCCGAGCAGCCGACCAGATCAGCAGAACCAGATCAGCAGAACCAGATCAGCAGAACCAGATCAGCAGAGCAGCAGATCAGACGAACCTCGCGACAGGCGCACGCCGCTCGTCGAGCCGGACGTCGATTCCGTCGGACCTGGGCACCTCCAGCGTGGCCGACCCGTCTGGTGCCCTCGTGACTTCGAGCTCGACGCGT
>JAJYMD010000270.1 GCA_021787255.1 Actinomycetes bacterium
CCCCCATCGCGAAGTTGATCAGGAACAGCCGGCCGAAGAAGCGGGCGAGCCGGTCCCAGTCGGCGTCCTTCCTTCGGTACGAGAGCGTCTGCATCCACGCGACCAGCACCCCGAGGCCGATGGTGAGGGGAACGAACAGGAAGTGGTAGACGATCGTCACCCCGAATTGCCAGCGGTCCAACAGCTCGGTCACGGCTGCCACCTCCTCGGGCACGGTCGTCGGGCTCGGACCGGCCGCACCGCCGGTTCGACGACTGGTGAGCGCCGGGCCGACGATACGGCCGCGGACCACGGGCCGCAACGACCCGGTGGCGACGCCGCGCTGGTGGCGAACCGAACGCACTGCGAGCCGCAGCGCGCTGGCTTGGTCGCCGCCGGCAGCACCTGCCAAGATGGAACCGGTCCCCCCGCCCCGTGGCCGCCACCGGAGCGGAGGCGGCACAGAGGGCGCAGGAGGCGGGGGCGACGTGAGCGAGACGCTGACCGAGGCGCTGCACCGCCTTGGACGGGAGGGCTTCGCCCGGAGGTTCGAGCGGGTCGGCGACGCCCTGCGGTGCGCGTCGTGCGAGGTGAGCTTCCCGCCCGAAGAGCTCCTCGTCGAAGACGTCGTCGAGGTCGCGGACGCAACCGGAGGGCCGCGGACGACGCTGTACGCGCTGGAGTGCACGGACTGCGGAGCGAAGGGCGTGTGGATCCTGGCCGACGGAGGGCCAGAGGACCGCGCGCTCGCCCAGCGGCTCCGAAGCGGCGAGCCTCCAGGTCGCGACCCCGGCCACGACCGCGGGCACGGCCGCGCGCATGACCAGGGCCCCGGCCCCTCGGGCCCAGCCGCTCCCGCCTTCGGGACCTAGGCCCCTCGCGCATGTTCGAGACCGAGCAGGCGACGAGCGTGATCGCGATCGAGCTGCCCAAGTCCCACGCCACCACGCACCTCGACACGGTCATGACCATGGTCGGCCGGGCGACGTTCGTCGTGTACCCCTACCTCGACCGGCACCTGCGCAGCTGGACGTTGACGCCCGGCGACGAGCCCGGCCAGGTCCGCCTCGCCCACAACCACCCCCGGTGGGAGGCCGTCGCCACCGCCCTCGGCATCGACCCCTCCGCGCTGACCGTGCTGTCCACCGACGAGGACATCCGGGCAGCCGAGCGCGAGCAGTGGGACGATGGGACGAACTACCTCGCCGTCGCACCCGGCGTGGTCTACGGCTACGAACGCAATGTGCCCACCAGCACGATGCTGCGACGGCACGGGATCGAGGTAGTGACCGTGACCGGGTCCGAGCTCGGCCGGGGCCGAGGCGGCCCTCGGTGCATGACCCGCCCGATCGAACGCGACACCTAGACCCCTTGACGAACGAAGGAGACTGGAGATCGACCATGGACCTGCGTGGACGCAGCTTCTTGAAGGACGCCGACCTGAGCGCAGAGGAGTACGGCGCGGTCTTGGACCTCGCCGACCGGCTGCGCCGGGACAAGCGCGACGGTTCGGAGCAGCATCGCCTCATGGGCAAGCACATCGTCCTCTTGTTCGAGAAGACCTCGACGCGCACCCGCTCGGCCTTCGAGGTCGCAGTCCGGGACCAGGGCGGGCACGCCACGTACCTCGGGCCCGGCGAGAGCCAGTTCGGGGTGAAGGAGTCGACGAAGGACACCGCCCGGGTGCTCGGTCGCCTGTTCGACGGCATCGAGTTCCGCGGTTTCCGCCAGTCCGACGCCGAGATCCTGGCAGACTTCTCGGGCGTGCCGGTGTGGAACGGCCTCACCGACCGGTGGCACCCGACGCAGAGCCTGGCCGACCTGCTCACCATGCGCGACCACGCAGGGCGACCGCTCACAGAGGTGTCGGTCTGCTTCCTCGGCGACGCCGCCAACAACACGTGCGCCTCCCTCCTCACCGCCGGGGCCCTCATGGGCATGGACGTGCGTGTCGCCGCGCCGGCTGCACGGCGGCCGGCTCCCGAGGTCTGGCGAGACGCCCACAGCCTTGCCGCGGCCTCAGGGGGCTCACTCACCCTCACCGACGACCCGCGCGAAGGGGTCCGCGGCGTCGACTTCCTCTACACCGACGTGTGGCTCTCGCTCGGCGAGCCCGAGGAGCTGTGGGACGAGCGCATCGACCTCCTCCAGCCCTACCAGGTCAACGCCGCGCTGGTGGCGGCCACCGGGAACCCGGAGGTCAAGCTGCTCCACTGCCTGCCGTCCTTCCACAACACCGACACCGGGATCGGCCGGCGGATCTTCGAGAAGCGCGGGCTCCAGGCGATGGAGGTCACCGACGAGGTGTTCGAGTCGCCCGCCTCCGTCGTTTTCGACGAGGCGGAGAACCGGCTCCACACCATCAAGGCGGTCCTGGTCGCGACCCTCTCGGGCCTCGAGGTCTGAGGTGCGCGTGGTCGTGGCGCTGGGGGACAATGCGCTCCTCGAGCGAACGGAGCGGCCCGATGCCGACATCCAGGAACACCACGTCCTTCGGGTCGAGGACCCGCTCACGGTGACCGGCGGCCTCGCGGCCATCGGCCGGCTGACCGACGCACCGCTGCTGCTCGCCGGGAACGCCGGCACCGTCATCGAACCGCTCGGGGACGCCGAGAGCGGATGAGAAAGGAGCGAACCGTGGACGTCCCGGCAGGCGACGCAGGCGACGCAGGCGACGGCTCTGGCGCGGTGCGGAAGCCGACCGTCGACGACTCGCGCGGAGGGGCCGCCGACGCGTTGGTGTTCTTCGGCGCCACGGGCGACCTCGCCCACAAGATGATCTTCCCTGCCCTGTACCAGATGGTGAAGCGCGGCACGTTGACCGTGCCGGTCATCGGGGTCGCCTTCTCGGGATGGGACCTGGGCAAGCTCCGGGACCGCGCACGCGACAGCGTCGCGCGCACCCCGCGAGGCGTCGACGACCCGAGCGCGCTCGACCAGTTGCTCTCGCTGCTGGGCTACGTCGACGGCGACTACGGCGATGCGGTCACCTTCGACCGGCTCCGGCGGGCGCTCGGCGACGCGCACGCGCACCGGCCCGCCCACTACCTCGCCGTCCCGCCCTCCGCGTTCGCAACGGTGATCGAGGGGCTCCGGGCCGCGGGGCTGAACGATGGCGCCAGGGTGATCGTCGAGAAACCCTTCGGACGTGATCTCGCCTCGGCACGGGCGCTCAACGCGGTGCTGCGCTCTGCGTTCGAAGAGGCCGCGATCTTCCGCATCGACCACTTCCTCGGCAAAGAGGAGATCATGAACCTCCTCTACTTCCGCTTCGCGAACGCCTTCTTGGAGCCGGTGTGGAACCGCAACTACGTCTCGAGCGTCCAGATCACCTTGGCCGAGGCGTTCGGGGTGGAGGGCCGAGGCGCCTTCTACGAGAGCGTGGGCTGCCTGCGAGACGTGATCGAGAACCACCTCTTCCAGATCGTTGCGCTGCTCGCGATGGAGCCCCCCAGCTACCAGGGAATGGACGCCGTGCAGACCGGGAAGCTGAACGTCTTCAGAGCGATGCGGCCGCTCTCCCCCGACGACGTCGTCCGGGGCCAGTTCACCGGCTATCGAGACGAGGAGGGGGTCGCGAGGGACTCCGACGTCGAGACCTTCTGCGCGCTCCGGCTGTGGATCGATTCGTGGCGTTGGGCCGGCGTGCCGTGGTACGTGCGGTCCGGCAAGCGCCTGGCCGTGACGGCAGCAGAGGTGCTGGTCGAGCTGAAGCCGCCGCCACAGCCCCTGTTCGACGACGCCGTGGCGGCGGGCAGCCGGACGAACTACCTGCGCTTCGGACTCTCGCCGAGCCCGATGATCGCGCTGGCAGCGCGCGTCAAGCGTCCGGGGGAGCAGTTCGTGGGCGACCAGCGCGAGCTGGCACTGCTCGATGCAGAGCCCAGCGACGAGCAACCCTACGCCCGCCTGCTCGCCGACGCGCTGGCGGGCGACGGGGCGCTGTTCACGAGAGCAGACGCGGTCGACGCCGCCTGGGCGGTCGTCGACCCCGTCCTCGAGCACCATCACCGTGCGCTCCCGTACGCGCCGGGCAGCTGGGGACCCGACGCCGCAGATGAGCTCATCGCCCCGCACGGCCGCTGGCACGACCCTACGACCACTGCGCGCACACCGGACTGACCGAGGCCGCGTCGCCCCGGGGGTGCCGTCAGCGGACGAGGACCCAGCCGGCGAGCGCGAGCAAGGTGACGGCGAGCACGGGGACGGTGAGCACGACGCCCTGGCGCAGGTACTGGCCCCAGGTGATCTTGATGCCTCTCTTGTCGAGGACGTGGAGCCACAGCAGGGTCGCGAGGGAGCCGATCGGGGTGAACTTCGGGCCGAGGTCCGCGCCGACCACGTCCGCGTAGACGAGCACGCGGTGCGTCGTGCCCGCGACGTGGGCCCCGTGGACCGAGAGGGCGGCGACGAGGGTGGTCGGCATGTTGTTCATCACCGCCGAGAGCCCGGCGGTGGCGAACCCGCCCGCTAGTGCCGCCGGCACGACGCCGGCGTCGGCTGACGCCCGCATCAGGTCCGAGAGGTAGACGGTGAGCCCCGCGTTGAAGAGGCCGTAGACGACGAGGTACATGCCGACGGAGAACACCACGATCCGCCACGGTGCCTCCCGCACCACGGCCGCGCTCGAGACGGCGTCCGAGCGTGACGCGAAGGCGAGGAACGCCGCCGCGGCGATCGAGGCGGGGATCGCGACGGGGAAGTGCAGCGGCTCGGAGAGCAGGTAGCCGCCCAGCAGCACACCGAGCACGACCCAGCCGGCCCGGAACAGCCGCAGGTCCGCGATCGCGCGCGCAGGGGATCGGAGGTCCCGCGCATCGAAGCGCGCCGGGATCGAGCGACGGTAGAAGACGAACAGGACGGCGACGCTTGCGACGAAGGAGACGACGTCGACCGGGGTCATGGTGGCGGCATAGGTGACGAAGCCAACGTGGAAGTAGTTGGCGCTCACGATGTTGACCAGGTTCGACACCACGAGCGGAAGGCTCGTGGTGTCGGCGATGAACCCCGCGGCCATCACGAAGGGGAGCGCCTGGCGCCTCTCGAAGCCGAGCGCGCGCATCTGCTGGTAGACGATCGGAGTGAGGATCAGCGCCGCGCCGTCGTTCGCGAAGAACGCGGCGACGACCGCTCCGAGGCCGAGAAGGTACAGCAGCGCCCGCCTGGCGTCGCCGCCGGCCCGCGAGAGCATGTGCAGCGCCGCCCACTCGAAGAAGCCGATCCGATCCAGCACCAGGGAGATCACAATGACTGCGACGAAGGTGATCGTCGCGTTCCACACGATGTCCCAGACCGTGACGACGTTGCCGGGGTGCACCACGCCCAACAGCAGGGCGACCACCGCCCCCCCGGCCGCGGACCAACCGATGGACAGCCCCTTGGGCTGGGCGATCACGAGGATCAGCGTGACGGCGAAGATCGCCACGGCGAGGGCCGTCAACGCGTTGCCGGTGAGGCTCAGCATGCGCGCGCCGCATCGTTGGCGATCCCCTGGCGGTCCACCAGCGGCCCGCTAGCGCGCAGGGGAGCCCGCGCCGGCGTGGAGGAGGCGGATCGCGGCCCGAGCCGTCGGCGGCCACGTCGGCACGGGGCTCACGGGCGGCGCCTCCTCCCGGAGCGAGCCGCAACCGCTGCAAACGGCGACCTCCTCCAGGTCATCGGTTCGGCGACCTCCTCCAGGTCATCGGTTATCGTCGATGCGCGATGACGCTATCAGGTGACGCGTCGGCGTCACGTGGGCCATCCGGCGTAGGGCGCGACGCG
>JAJYMD010000020.1 GCA_021787255.1 Actinomycetes bacterium
ATCCCCGAGCGGCAGAGGATCCGGACGCGACCCGCGACCGGGGACCGTCGTCGCCGACTCGCCGGCTCCGTCCTGAAGGCCGCCGCGCGGGCCGTGCGCTGGTCGGGTGCGGCTCGCCGATCCCACACGAGCGCCCGCGGGAGGCGGACCCCCGAGGGCGTGCCGGGCAGACCCGTTCCCACCCCGTGCCCCCTCCGCGTGCAAGGTGCCCTGGACGTAGCTGCGGTACCGGTGGTACACGCCGAACGCGACGGCCGCGAGGAGCAGGGCGGCGAGCACGTAGCCGGCGTCCCCGAACCCCGAGGCGATGGAGTGCCAGCGCGTGCCCACCCCGTAGCCGATGCCGGCCCAGGCGCCGTCCCAGAGCAGCGACCCCGCAGCGGTGAGGACCCCGAAGCGCACGGCCGGCACCTCGGCGATGCCGGCGGGGAGCGCGACGAAATTCCGGATGACCGGGAGCAGGCGGCTGCCGAAGACGCCGAAGCGCTGGTGGCGGTCGTACCACGCCTCGGCCCGATCGAGGTCGTGGTGGCTGATGAGCACGTAGCGGCCGAACCGGTCGACCACCGCCCGACCTGCGTAGCGGCCCAGCACCCATGCGATGTACGCGCCGACCAGCTCACCGAGGACCCCCGCCACGACGACGGCCGCCAGGTTCAGCTTCCCCTGGGCGGCGAGCGCCCCGGCGAAGCCCATGGTGAGCTCCGAGGAGGTGGGCACGCAGCACGACTGGAGCACGCACAGGACGAACACCGCGCCGTAGCCGGCGGTCGAGACGAAGTTCGTGAAGGTCAGCAGGCCGAGCAGGTGCACGCGCGAAGAGCTCCTCCGAGCCGGTGGGGACGCCCATAGTATGGAGCCGCGGACAGCCCCAGCCGTCACTCCCAGGCTGCGCGATCGATGCTGACGTGCAGATGAAGATCTGCGCTCCCGGTCCACCTGGCCGCGTTGCGTCGCCTCGTTGCCGCCACGACGGACGGCCGGCGCGCGCTTCGCCACGGCCTCGGCCCAGCGCGCGCAGAACGACCCCGCTGCAGAGAGGAGCGCGAGTGGACGTAGAGGAGATGGCGACGTCGCTGGCTCGAAGGATGGCAGGCGGCGATCCTCGGGCTGCGGACGTGGCCGCTGCGCGAGCGGCGTTGGCCGAGCTGGGCGTCGCCGGCCTCGTCGCGCGCCTCGAGCTCGCCGAGCGCATCTTGCGGACCGGATCGGCGTTCCACCTGATCTCGCGCTTCTTCGTCGACGGCAGCGAGGAGCAGCGCTACCTGCTCGAGCTCGAAGCCGAAGGGCGCTGATGCCAGCGGCGCTCACGGCGCTGATGCCAAGGACGCCGGCTCGACGCCCGGCTCCCGAGCCGGCTCCCGAGCCCCCAGCCGGCAGCCAGCGCCACCAGTCCGGCGGCCAGGGCCCAGAGCGCCACTCCTTCGTGGGGCGGGACGAACGAGAAGCGCACGACGGTTCGTCCCCGCCCGAGCAGGACCGACTGGAAGAGGACGCCGTCACGACGGACCTCGAGCGCGTGCCCGTCGCCGGTGGCCGACCACCCCGCCATCCAGAGCTCTCGCCGGACGAGGACCGCAGCGCGCCGGCAGTCCACGTTCACCGAGTCGACCTGCTGGTCGGACAGCACGCAGACCGCTCGGCGCGTCCGGCCCGACCCCGACGCCGCGCTCGAGCCCGAGGCGGGTGACGCCGGAGGCCGAGGCGACGCCTCGCTGCCCGCGGCCTGCGCAGAGTACATCGGTGCGGCACGAGGCAGCCGGTACACCTCGGCATGACGGTCGGCAAAGACGCGCCTGAGCCCCAGGGCCGAGAGGCTCGCGGCGTCCTGGGACCCCGTGTAGACGACGACGTCGCGCACCCCGATGGCCTCGTACCACCCCAAGGAGCCGGCCAGCGCGCGGACCGGGGTCTCGGTCTCGTCACGAGCGCCTCCGGCGGGGACCACGATCGTCGTGCCGTCGAAATGGTTCGGGATGGTGCTCGGATCCAGTCGGCGCACGATGAAGCGCGCGTAGCTCTTGGGCATCGGGAGGTCGTTCACGTCGGCCTCCTCCACCTGGAGGTAGCTCCCGAAGTTCGGGTTCAGCACGCCACCGAGGGTGAAGAGGCGCCCAGTGCGGCCATGCGTCTCGGCCCAGCGGACGAGCGCAGTGTCGATCTTGCCGCCCCGGGGCGCCGAGAGCTCGGGCACGACGAACATCGCGCACGCGTCCAGGACCACCAGGCCGGTGAGCACCAGGCCACGGAGCCGCCCGCGCAGGAGGAGCCCCGCAGCGCCGACGACGGCTGCGATCCCGAACCCCCACGCGAGCGACCCGAGGATCCAGGCGTGCGACTCGGACACGGACCCGACGGCTCCGAGGAGCCTGCGTCCGGCCTCGAGCGTCCAGAGCGCACAGCCCGCCGCGACCACGACCGCGGCGCCGAGGCACCACGAGGGCACGTCTGCGCGGCGCAGGTCGTCGACGGCCAAGCAGGCGAGCACCACGCAGGCGAGCTCGATCGACGGCGTCAGGTACCGGTAGACCTCCACGTGGTTCATGAGCGGGAGGACGTCGAAGAGGCGCTCGAACGGGCCGATGCCGTAGGTGCGCCCGAGCGCGACCACGACCCAGGCGGCAAGCCCGAGGCGCAGCACCCGGAGCCGCCGGCCCCACAACGCGACCACCCCGAGGACGAGGAGGGTCGTGGTGAGGTAGCCCCCGACGTCGATCCAGAAGCTGCCGAGGACCCCGGATGCCTCGGCCGGGGTGAAGCCGAAGATCGGCCCGGCGACGTAGGGGAAGAAAAGGGCACCGACCCCGG
This sequence comes from Actinomycetes bacterium, assembly GCA_021787255.1. The sequence goes on from JAJYMD010000020.1 coordinate 2,809, forward strand.
AGCCGGGCACCGAGAGCGCGTCGTAGCCTCCGGCGTGGGGTCCGAGGTAGGCAGCGGGCAGGTAGTCGCCGAAGGCGACGAGGAGCGGTGCCGCGAGGAGGGCACCCACGACGACACCTGCGACGAGCTTGCGCGCGTACCCGAGGAGCGCGCGGCGTCCGAGACCGCGTGCTCTGAGCGCGCTCCACACGACGGCGAAGATGCCGTCGAGGTAGGCGACCTCGGGAAACCCCGCGTAGACGGAGAGCGCGAGCGCCACTGCGACGAGCCCGAAGGAGCCCGCGCGTCCCTCTTCGGCCGCGACCCGAGCCCGTTCGGCGCCGAGAAGCAGAAGCGGGAGGAACGCGATCGGGTTCACCGGCGCGTGCATGAACCACGCGTACGTGCCGTTCAGCGCGAAGGCGGAGCCGCCGCCTGCCGCGATCCACCTCGAGACGCCGACGCGGGCGAGGAGCCGGTAGGTCGCCATCCCGGTGACGGCTTCGAGGAGCATGTGGAACAGGAGCTGCCCGCTGGGCAGCGCGAGCAGGAGGGTCGGTGGGAAGAGCGCCGCCGACTGCATCTCTCCCGCGAGCGGCGCGCCGACGCCCTCGTACGGGTTCCACCAGGGGATCTTGCCGTGGAGCAGGTCCAGCGCCGCCAGGTGCCCCAAGGACTGAGCGGTCGTGCCGGCGTTCGGGTCGATCGTGAAGCGGCCTGCCAGGACGCCTCCCTTGACGACGACCGCGAGGCCGCTCATCGAGATGAGCGGGTTCGGGTCGAAGGCGCCGAAGGCGTACAGCGAGCTCGCGGCGACCACCACCATCGCGACCAGCGCGTAGGGACCGAGGCGCGAGACGAGCTCCGTACCCACCCCTGAGCCGATGCGCCGGAGACCACGCCCGACGTCCCCGACCACCGCCTGGCGGAATTGCTCGGCCGCGACGCCGACGCGGCCCGAGGGGCCCGGAAGGAGCTGCGCGCCCCGCGCCGACCTCGTCTTCGCCGGGGTGGCGGAGCTCGACGTCACCTCCCCGACGACCTCGGACCGGCTCGCATCAGCTCACCTCTCCCCCTGCCACCACCTCCATTCTCGCCGGCCGCCGGCAAGCGGTCGGCGACGGCCACGTCCTCGCCACCGGGTCGGCCGCGAATCTCGCCCGCTGCAACGCGAGAGGACCTGCACGAGGCTCATCTCACGAGCAGCCGCTGGTCGAGCCGCAGCTGGGGCAGACGTAGCAGGAGCCCGAGCGCTGCATCACGTTCCCGCAGGTGTAGCAGAAGGGCGCGTCACGCTGCTGCGCCCGTGCGTCGGACGCGGCCCTGTCCGCCGTCCACGCTTGTGGCGCGCTGGGGGATGCCCGCAGCGTTGCGGGCGCCGCCCCGAGCACCGTCTCCGAGCTCGGCCCCTCGTCGACGAGACCCAGCGACGGGGTCGCGCTCTCCTCCACGCCCGGCAGGGTCGGCTGGATCCGCTCGGAGGTCGAGAGCACGCCGAGGTCGAGGCGCTCCTCGTAGGTCAGATAGTCGAGCGCGAGGCGCCGGAAGATGTAATCCACGAGGCTCGTGGCGATGCGCAGCTCGGGGTCGTCGGTGATCCCTGCCGGCTCGAACTTCATGTTCGAGTACTTGCGCACGTAGGTCGCGAGCGGCACACCGTGCTGGAGCCCGAGGCTGATGGAGATCGAGAACGCGTCCATGATCCCGGCCAGGGTCGATCCCTGCTTCGACACCTTGATGAAGACTTCGCCCGGGCGTCCGTCCTCGTACTCGCCGACCGTGACGTACCCCTCGCAGTCGGCGACGCGGAAGGCGAAGGTGTTCGACCGCCGCCGCCTCGGCAAGCGCTCGCGGACGGCGCCGACGACCACGGGCTCGCTCTTCCGGGCCCGCTCGTGCTCGAGCGCCTTTTCCAGCTCGGCGATCCGCTCCATGGCCCTGCGGTCCTTGGCCTCCGCGTCCGAGCCTGGAGGGGCGGCGTCGCCGCCCTCGGCGATGCTCGCTCGCTTTGCTTCCCTCTTCGTCGTGGAGAGCGGCTGGCCGACCTTGCAGTTGTCGCGGTAGATGGCGATGGCCTTGATGCCCAGGCGCCAGGCGTCGACGTGCAGCTGCTCGACGTCCTCGACGGTCACGTCCTCGGGCATGTTGACCGTCTTGCTCACGGACCCGCTGATGAACGGCTGGACGGCACCGAGCATGCGCACATGCCCCGAGTAGTGGATCGCGTTGTCTCCCATGGAGCACGCGAAGACCGGGAGGTGCTCGGGCGACAGGAACGGTGCGCCCACGATCGTCTTGTGCTCGTCGACGTAGGCGACGATCTGGTCGATCTGGTCCTGTGCGTAGCCGAGCGCGCGCAGCGCCCGCGGCACCGTCTGGTTGACGATCGACATCGTCCCGCCTCCGACGAGCTTCTTCGTCTTCGCAAGTGCGAGATCCGGCTCCACCCCCGTCGTGTCGCAATCCATGAGCAGGCCGATGGTGCCGGTCGGCGCGAGCACGCTGGCCTGCGAGTTGCGCACGCCGTACCGCTCGGCGAGCTCGACGGCCTCGTCCCACGCCTCTTGCGCGGCGGACAGCAGCTCGGGGGGCACCAGCTCTTCGTCGATCCTCGATGCCTCGCTCTGGTGCATCCGCAGGACGTTCACCATCGCCTCGGCGTTCTCGTGGAAGCCAGCGAACGGCCCCATGCGACTCGCGGTCCTGGCCGAGGTCGCGTACGCGTGGCCCGTCATGAGGGCGGTGATCGCTCCCGCCCACGCGCGCCCCGCGTCCGAGTCGTACGGCAGCCCGTTCGCCATCAGCAGGGCGCCGAGGTTCGCGTAGCCGATGCCCAGCTCGCGGAACCTCCTCGAGTTCTCGGCGATCTTCTCCGTCGGGTAGTCGGCGTTCCCGACGATGATCTCCTGGCCGGTGAAGACGACCTCGACAGCCGC
>JAJYMD010000186.1 GCA_021787255.1 Actinomycetes bacterium
GCTTGGCGGCGGTCGACAGGTAGCTTCGAAATGCGAGGAACGCCCGGGCACCTTCGTTGCTGCGGAAGCCGCCAGAGACCTTCTGGGCGATCTTCACCATCCGGACGTCTCTCTCACTCAAGTTGTTCGTGTTATTCCGATATCGGAATAACACGAACTATTCCGATGTCGCGCTTATGCCGATGTCCGCGTGAAGAGCGAGGTCACGGCGGTGATCTGGCCGGGAAGTTCGGCATAACTACAGGGCCTTGGGCCATCCTTCCTGTTCGGACAACGGAAGGAGAGGATCATGAAGGCTGCCTATCGACTTTGGATACCGCTCGCGCCGCGGCGACTCGAAGAGCACGTCGAGGGCTTCGCCATGGAGCTCGAAGCGCTTGGGTACGCGCCACGAAGTATCAAGGAGCAGTTGCTGCTCATGGACCACCTCGCGTCGTGGCTCGCGGCGAAAGAGCTGATGACGGACGCACTTTCCGACGAGGTGGTGCGAGCCTTCGTCGCTGAACGGCGCCGAACGACGATGAAGTTGCGCTCCGAACGTGCCCTTGTCCCACTACTCCGCTACCTTCGCGCCCTAGGCTTTGCTCCAGCGAAGGTGCCCGAGTTCCCCGCGACCCCCGCGGAGGCACTGCTCCAGCGTTTCGGGAGGTTCCTGGAGAGCGAGAAGAGCCTCGCTCCCTCAACGGTGCGCAGCTACTGCTCGCTCGTGCGTCCCTTCGTCGTCGCGCAGGCTGGACGACCGGGTGGGTGGGCATCGCTCTCCCCACGCGACGTGGACCAGTTCATTGTCGCCCGAGCATCAGTCGATCGCCCGGGCTCGGTCGGCGTGCGGGCGAATGCCCTCCGGGCACTCTTTCGGTGGATGTGGCGAGAGCGCCTCGTCGATGCATCGCTTCCCGGCGCGGTGGGGCGTGTCGCGGCCCCCGCCGCCACGAGGGTTGGCCAGAGGGCGTTCGAAAAGGAGGAGCTCGTCAGGTTGTTCGGCGCCCTCTCCAAGGACGTGGCGGCGCGTCGTCGCGACCAGGCGATGCTCGCGTTGCTGGCCCGCCTCGGGCTCCGGGCCGGGGAGGTGGCCTCGCTCCGCCTCGACGACCTCGATTGGCGCGCCGGGGTGATCCGGGTGCGCGGCAAACGAGGCCGGGTCGATGAGTTGCCGCTACCGAGCGACGTCGGGGCAGCCCTCGGCGCCTACCTGAAGAGCGCCCGTTCTTCGGGCACGAGCCACCGCGAGGTCTTCCTCGGCGTCGACGCGCCGCACGGACCGATCACGGGCGCCGCGGTCACGAGTGTCGTGATCCAAGCCCGCCGACGTGCCGGCATCGACGGCCGTGGCGGTGCGCACCGGCTCCGACACTCCGCCGCCTGCGCAGTGCTCGCCTCCGGCGGCGGCCTCACCGAGGTCGCTCAGCTCCTCCGTCACGAGCACCCGAGCGCGAGCGCCCGCTACGCGCGCTCAAACCTCGAGGCGCTTGCCACGCTCGCCCGCCCTTGGCCGGCCGAGGTGGTCCGATGACCCTCGACCTCCGCGCTGCGGCAACAGAGCATCTCGCAGCGCGGCGCGCCCGCGGCTACCGCCTCGCCGATCACGACTGGCTGGTCCGCTCCTTCCTCGACGGCCTCGAGAGCCGGGGTGTCACCACGATCACTGTTGCTGACGCCTTGGCCTTTGCCCGGCTGCCCGAGGCCAACGAGCGCTGGCACGCCCAACGTCTGGTCGTGATCCGGGACCTCGCCCGCCACGTGCACGGTATCGATCCGGCGGCTGCAGAGCTCGTCCCGCCGGGGTTGATCCGCTCGCGGGTCGTCCGCCGTCACCCCTACCTGTATTCCGATGCGCAAGTCGAAGCACTCCTTTCGGCGGCCTCCGCACTGTCGCCACCAGCGATCGCCGCAACGATGCACACGTTCATCGGCCTGCTGTCGGTCAGCGGGATGCGGGCCGGGGAAGCCGTCGCGCTCGACGTCGGCGACCTCGACATCGATCAACAGGTGCTGGCGGTGACCGGCAAGTACAACAAGGAGCGGCTCGTGCCGCTTCATCGAAGCGTCGTCGAGGTGCTGGCGAAGTATCTTGGAGACCGCGGAGCGCAGGAGCCGTTCTTCCTCGGGGTAAGAGGAGGCCGGCTGAACGCCAACACGGCCCGGGCGGTCTTCCGGCAGCTCGTGGCCGAGTGCCGACTCGAGCCGCGGCCCGGGTGTGGCACCCCGCGGCTGCATGACTTCAGGCATCGCTTCGCGGTTATCAGCCTCGCCGACGCGCAGAGGAGCGGCTCGGACATCGACGCCTGCGTCGCAGTGCTCGCCGACTACCTCGGCCACGTCGACGCGGCCTGCACATACTGGTATCTCGAGGCGAGCCTCGAGCTCATGACCAGCGTCTCCGAGCGGGTCGCCGCGTTCTTCAGCAGGAACGCCCGATGAGCGCGCTCGCCCCGACGCTCCAGTCGTTCTTCGCGAGCTACCTCTCCACCCAACGGGGCGCGAGCCGCCACACGGTCACCGCGTATCGCGACACCTTCCGGCTGCTCCTCGGCTACGTGCAGGAGCGGACCGGTGTCCGTCCGAGCGAGGTCGACATTGCAATGCTCGATGCTGAGCTTGTCGGCGAGTTCCTCGCGATGCTCGAACAACAACGAGGCAACAGCGCTCGGACCCGCAATGCCCGACTCGCGGCGATCCACTCGCTGTTCTCGCACGCTGCCCTTCGGCACCCCGAGCACGCCGAGCTCATCGCCCACGTACTCGCGATCCCGTTCAAGCGCAGCCAGCAGACTGTTGTGAGCTACCTCGACGACCTCGAGGTCGAAGCGCTGCTCGCAACCCCGGACCGTTCAAGTTGGACCGGACGCCGAGATCACCTTCTCCTGCTCCTCATGGTCACCACGGGGCTGCGGGTCTCGGAGGTCACTTCGCTCGCCCGCGCTGACGTCTCGGCTGATCGCCGGTTCGCGAGCATCTCTTGCACCGGCAAGGGCCGAAAGCAGCGCGTCACGCCGATCGATAGGCCCACCGCCGCGGCCCTGAAAGCATGGCTGACCGAGAACCGTGGTGACTCCGACACCCCGTTGTTCACAGCCCGCGGAACGAACCGTCCGCTCAGCTCCGACGCTGTCGCCCAAAGGATCTGCCTGCACGCGAGCGCGGCGGCTGTGGCCTGTCCAAGCTTGGTCACGAAGAACGTGACGCCCCATGTCTTGCGCCATACCTGCGCAATGAGAATGCTGTCCGCAGGAGTTGGGATCGCAGCCGTGTCGCTATTCCTCGGTCACGAGTCCCTGGCATCCACGCGCCCCTACGTCCACGCTGATCTCGATCTGAAGCAGCGGGCGCTCGACCGAACGGCGCCGCCCAGGGTGAAACCGGGCCGCTATAGACCGCCAGACGAGCTCCTCGCCTTCCTAATGGGGATATGAGGGCGGTTGAAGGCTGTGGAGAAGTAGGGGTAGTAGTTGGGGAGAGGGGCGCGGGGGGAGGGGATCCACAACCGGGCCGATCTGTGGATCCCGACAACAGATCGATCGCCGTCGAGGTCGAGGTCGATGTCGGCTCGGCGACGTCCTGGGACTGGACCCGTGATCGGTGGTGGCTCGTCAGGCTGTCGTGCGCCGAGCGCTGCGTGGTCGTCTCCGCCGGTCTCAGCTACTTGGCTGCCGAGCACCTCGCCTCCCAGCTGAGCGAGCTGTCCGAGCTCTCCGGCGTCAGCACAGCGACACCACCGCTTCGATGAAGATGTGGCACCGGCGCGACGAGCACTATTGCGACCCGGGCTTCGAGCCCAAGACCAAGACCGTGGCGTCGCGCCGGGCCCACAAGCTGTCAGCGCCGGTGGGTCGAGCACTATGCCGCCCCGGGCCTCAGAGCCCTTCCTCAAGACCGTGGCGGCCCACCGGCGTTGGGCAACCCCAAGCAGCTGCTACATCGAATAGGGCAGGATGGCGACGTTCCCAGCCGCCTGGAGACGAGCACTCTTTCGGCCCAGGGCCAGCGAGCCCTCAGCCAAGTGCGTGCCGCTTCGGGTCCGACGAGGAGCGAGGAGACCGAACCACCAGTCTGGATGTCGTGCCAAGAGCACTTCCATTAGGGCGTCGGGGTCGACTCGTGGCTGAGGGATGCAACTATCCGATAAGTGACGAGGAGGTTCGAATGATCTTTGTGGGAAACGACTGGGCCGAAGGCCACCACGACATCGAGATCCAAGACGAGGCCGGCCAGTGCCTGGTTCGTCGGCGCCTGGAGGAGGGCGTGGCTGGCGTCGGCGTGCTGCACGACCTGCTCGCCGACCTCGTCGATGACGCAGCTCAGGTGGTGATCGGCATAGAGACCGACCGGGGGCTGTGGGTAGCGGCACTCGTAGGTGCCGGCTACCAGGTCTACGCGATCAACCCGAAGGCCGTCGCCCGCTACCGGGAGCGCTACGGGGGTGGCTCTGGCAAGAAGTCCGATGCCCTCGACGCCCACGTGCTCGCGGACCTCGTCCGACTCGACCGCCACAACCACCGCCCGGTTGCCGGAGACAGCGTCGAGGCCGAGGCGGTAAAGGTCCTGGCGCGCGCTCAGCACCGCCTCATATGGCTCCGGCGTCGCCAGCTGAACGCACTGCGGGCGATGCTTCGCGAGTTCTACCCCGCGGCAATGGTGGCCTTCGGAGACGACCTCGCCCACCCAGATGCCCTAGCGGTGCTCGAAGCCGCCCCGAGCCCGGCCAAAGGACGTGCCCTGTCGGCTGCGCGCATAGCTGCATGCCTGCGCCGTGGCGGGCGCAAGCGCTACGTAGATAGCCGGGCACAAGAGATCCACGAGGCGCTTCGCTCCGAGCAGCTCACCCCGCCAGAGGGCCTCGCCGAGGCATACGCAGCCGCGGTGGTAGCTGCGGTGAAGGTGATAGGCGAGATGAACCGTCAGCTCACCTCACTCGAGCGGGACCTCGGCTCGGCTTTTGAGAAGCACCCGGACGCTGCGATCATCGCCAGCCAGCCCGGCCTCGGTGTGGTCCTCAGCGCCCGGGTGCTCGGTGAGTTCGGGGACGACCCGAACCGCTACAAAGATGCTAGATGCCGCAAGAACTACGCGGGGACCTCGCCGATCACCGTCGCGTCTGGCAAGTCCAAGGTGGTAAAGGCGCGCTACGTCGGCAACCACCACCTGAAAGACGCCTGCTACCTATGGGCGTTCTGCGCGCTCAGCGCCTCACCCGGGGCACGCCGCTACTACGACACCCTGCGCGGCCGCAACCTCGAGCACGACGCCGCTCTGCGGGCGCTCGGCAACCGCCTCGTCGGCATCCTCGACGGCTGCCTGCGCCACCGCAGCCTCTATGACGAGCAGATCGCCTGGGCCCACCGCAGTGAGGACAAAGCCGCCGCGTAGCCGAGATCGATCTCCCTGCAGTTACGAGTAGTTCTGTGAGCAACTGGACTTGTCGCGCCCCATCGGGGACCGACCACGACGAAGGGAACGAACCATGAGTTATCCACAACCGCTTGACAGTAAGAGCCGTAGGGTGTCTTGGTCCTCTGTAGTTATGCCGAACTTCCCGGCCAGATCACCGCCGTGACCTCGCTCTTCACGCGGACATCGGCATAAGCGCGACATCGGAATAGTTGTCGAACGGTACGGTGAAATCGGTGGCGAAGCGGAGCACGTCGTCGGCGTAGTTGTCGAGGCGCAACAACAGGT
>JAJYMD010000177.1 GCA_021787255.1 Actinomycetes bacterium
GGCCGGGGTGGTGGCGGCCGGGGTGGTGGCGGCCGGGGTCGTGGTGGCCGGGGTCGTGGTGGCCGGGGCGGTGGTGGCCGGGGTGGTGGTGGCCGGGGTGGTGGCGGCCGGGGTGGCCGGGGTGGTGGTGGCCGGGGTGGTGGCGGCCGGGGTGGCCGGGGCGGCCGGGGTGGTCGTGGCCGGAGTGGTCGTTGTCGTGGCCGGGGTGGTGGTCGCCGGGGCGGTCGGGACGGCCGACGACGTCGCCGGGGTGGTCGTGGTGGTGGCCGGAGCGGTCGTCGTGGTGGCAGGGGCTGTCCCGCCCGAGCTCGGCCCCATCACGGTGACCAGCGTGCCAATCGGGGTGTACGGCCAGAGCTTGCCGGCTGTGGCGATGGGCATCTCGACGCACCCGTTGCTCTGCGGCCATCCGTAGGTGGCACGAGGGAAACCGTGGAGCGCATCCCCGCCGTTGAAGTAGCTCGCCCACGGCACGTGCGGGTCTGTGTACTTGCTGCCTGTGACGTTCACGCCCCTCATGTCCGAGTACGGCACGTGCTCGAAGACCTGGAAGGTCCCGTCTGTGGTGTTCGCGCCCGGCACACCCGTGTTGACCGGAATGTCCCGGAATCGCAGCACTCCGTTCACCCATGCTGTGAGGTGCTCGGGCTCCACCTTTGTCACGAGCACATAGGTGACCGGCTCGGTGTTCGTCTTGCGGCTCACCACGTCGCGCAGCAGGGTGCTCCACACTTCCGGCCCGGCGATGCCGTCGACGGAGAGGCCGTTCTCTGTCTCGAACATCATGACGGCCCCCTTTGTCAGCGCATTCTGGTATCCCGGCAGCCATTGGCCCGTGAGCTCTGGCGGGAGGCCGGGCCACCGCCAGGTGAACCCACCGGGCTGCGGTGTGGCCAACTCCTGTGGCGGCGGCGTCGCACCGCTGTACGTGACCGGCAAGTATCCGAGCTCGGCGAGGAGCTGCTGGAGCCGGAGCACGCTGCCGTTCGCAATGGTGAACTTCACGGCGACGTCCGCCCTGAGACGGGCGCCAGAGGCGCTCCGCATGCCGTCAGGACCCCCAGGGATCCTGAGCGTGTACGTCTCGAAGGGCACGAATGGCGCCGACGGCGAGAAGACGAGCCGGTCGGCGGACACCTGCTGCCACGAGCCGGCCACTGCAGGCGACAGCGTCGGCGTAGGTCCGCCAGAGTCGAGCGCCGAGTCGAAGGTCACCGTGAGCTTGGCGTCCGATGCGATCCCCGTCGCGCCGGGCGTCGGTGTGGTCGAAGAGACCCGGAAGGCGTCGGCACCGCGCTGGACGGCACGAGCGGGGGTCCCCCCTGTCCCCCGGGAGCCCGTCTTGGGGGAGCCCGTGCGCGTGGCGCACGCGCTTCCCGAGCATGCGAGCGACATCCGCGTCGGCTGGCTCAGCGCGTAGGCGGCGCCGCCGCCCGCGAGAAGGACGACGAGGAGGACCAGGATCCACAACGGGAGCCGGTGCCGTCGACCCCCTGTGCTGCTTCGCTCTTGGAGTGCCTGCACCGGCCGCTCCTGCGGTGACGCGACGCCACTGTGCACCGCCCCTTCGGGCGAACCATGTCCCGCGCGCCGGTGCGCCCGGACGTCACACGCCAGCGTGTCGCCGCCTCGTGCCGCCGAGACTTCGGGCTCGCCTACGAATGCACGGTCGGCGCCGCCTCGCGTCGACGGCACCTGGCGCGAGGTTAGCCAGCAGGAGCGTCCGCGCGGTCGCGGCTCGAGGCTCGCGGCTCGCCGGTCGAGGCTCGCCGGGGCTGCTCGTGCGCGGACGAAGGCTCGATCACATCCGTTCGGGCGCCTCGATCCCGAGAAGGCCGAGACCCTCCGAGAGCACGAGCGCAGTGGTCTCGGCGAGCGCGAGACGACTCAGCCTCGTCGTTTCGTCCGGCGCGCGCAGCACGGGGCAACGCTCGTAGAACGTGGTGAAGGTCGTCGCGAGCGAATACAGGTACGCGCACAACTTCGAGGGGGAGAGCTCCTCGACAGCTGCCCGGATCGCTGCCGAGTACCCGATCAGCGAGAGACCGAGCGCGCGCTCCTCGGGAGCTCGCAGCACGATGACGGACCCTCGCTCGGCGCGTTCGCCTCCCGGTTCGGGCTCCGCGCCCGCGGGCTCGGTCGCTCGCCGGAAGATCGATCGGATCCGCGCGTGCGCGTACTGCAAGTACGGCCCCGTGTCACCTTCGAAGCTGAGCATCCGGTCCCAGTCGAAGACGTAGTCGCGGACGCGGTCGGTGGAGAGGTCGGCGTACTTGATCGCACCCATCCCGAGCGCGTGAGCCACGGAACGCTGCTCCTCTGACGAGAGGGCGGCGTCGCGCCCGCGCTCCGCCATGGCCTCGGCGGCACGGGCCACTGCCTCGTCCAGCAAGTCGACGAGCTTCACCGAGGTCCCAGCGCGGGTCCGCAGCATCCGATGATCGGTGCCGAGCACGCTGCCGAAAGGCACATGCACCGCCTCCACGCCAGAGGGAAGCCACCCGGCCATGCGGGAGACCGCGAAGCACATCTCGAGGTGTTGGGCCTGGGGCGCGCCCACGACGTACAGCATCCTGGTGGCGCCCACGACGTCGACACGGTGGCGGATGCACGCGAGATCGGTCGCTGCATAGCCGAACCCGCCGTCGGACTTCTGCACGATGAGCGGCAGGGGCCCACCCTCACGGTTCGTGAACCCCGGAGGGAAGACGCAAAGCGCCCCGGCGTCCTCGACCAGCAGGCCGGCGGCATCGAGGTCCTTGACGACCTGGGGAAGCATCGGATTGTAGAAGCTCTCGCCTTTGATGTCGTCGTCGGTCAGCAGCACGCCGAGCTTCTCGTAGACCTCGTCGAAGTACGAGATGCTGTGGTCGACCAGCACGCGCCACATGCGCAGGGTCTCGGCGTCGCCGCGTTGCAAGAGGACCACCCGTCGCCGGCTGCGGTCCTTGAACTCGTCGTCTCCGTCGAAGGACGCCCGCGCGGCCTGGTAGAAGCCGGTGAGGTCGCCGACCGAAAGCTTGGTGATCGCAGCCTCCTCCCCGACGTCGAGCAGGTGCTCGATGAGCATCCCGAACGGCGTCCCCCAGTCCCCGATGTGGTTCTCGCGCACGACGTCGTGCCCGAGGTGGCCGAGCATCCGGCACAGCGCGTCGCCGATGACCGTTGAGCGCAGATGCCCGACGTGCATCTCCTTCGCGACGTTCGGGTGGGAGTATGTGACGACGACTCGTTCCGGGGCGAGGGTCCGCTCCACACCGAGCCGCGAGTCGACGGCCATCTCCCGGACGCTCCGCTCCACGAACGGCGTCGAGAGGACCAGGTTCACGAACCCCGGTCCGCTGACCTCCACTCGTTCGCACACGTCGTCGAGCTGCGCTGCAGCGGCGATTGCGTCGGCAATCTCCCGGGGCGGGCGCCCGAGGCGCCTGGCGAGGGCCAGCGCGCCGTTCGCCTGGAAGTCCGCCCGATCCGACGGCCGGAGCACCGGGTCCGCCCCGGGCGCCACCGTGTCGAAAGCGGCCTGCAGGCGTTGGGCGAGAACCGAGGCGACGTCCGGCATGGCCCATCTTCGCGCCGTGCGAGACGGGTCCGATCACGATGGGGCTGCACAATGGGGCAGCAGCAGGGCACATGTCGTGAGGCCTCGTCCGGACCCCTCCGCCGCAGGCGGCAGAATGGCGGCATGGCACACCCCGACAGTTTTCACGCGCGCTCCGTTCTCCACGTGGGTGACCGGCGGTTCGAGATCTTCCGCCTCTCCGCCGTCACCGGGTCCGAACGCCTCCCCTACACCGTGAAGATCCTTCTCGAGAACGTCCTCCGGCACGAAGACGCGAAGTCGGTGACCGGTGCGGACATCGAGACGGTCGCGCGCTGGAGCGCGGCGAGCACCCCCAGCCGGGCTCCTGAACCCAAGGAGATCCCGTTCAGCCCCGAACGCGTCCTGATGCAGGACTTCACCGGGGTGCCAGCGGTCGTCGACCTCGCCGCGATGCGCGACGCGCTGCGCGCGCTCGGTGGCGACCCCTCGCGCGTCGACCCCTTGGTCCCCTGCGAGCTGGTCATCGACCATTCCGTGATCGCGGAGCGTTCGGGTGGACCGCGCGCGTTCGAGGACAACGTCGCGATCGAGTACGAGCGCAACCTCGAGCGGTACCAGCTCCTGCGCTGGGCGCAGCAGTCCTTCGAGCAGTTCCAGGTCGTCCCGCCCGGCACCGGCATCTGCCACCAGGTGAACCTCGAGTACCTCGCCCGAGTGGTCTTCCAGACCGACGACGGCGACGCGTTCCCCGACACGATCGTGGGCACCGACTCGCACACCACGATGGTGAACGGGCTCGGCGTCCTCGGCTGGGGCGTGGGAGGCATCGAGGCCGAGGCCGCGATGCTCGGCCAGCCGCTCTCCATGCTGCTCCCGCCAGTCGTGGGGCTCCACCTCCACGGCGAGATGCCCGAGGGCACCACCGCGACGGACCTGGTCCTCACGATCACCCAGCTCCTGCGTCGGCACGGGGTCGTCGGGAAGTTTGTGGAGGCCTACGGGCCCGGCGTCGCATCGCTCCCGGTCGAGACGCGCGCCACGATCGGCAACATGTCGCCCGAGTACGGCGCGACCTGCACCGTCTTCCCCATCGACCGGGCGACCATCGATTACCTGCGGTTCACCGGCCGAGACGAGGAGCACCTCGCCCTCGTCGAGGCCTACGCGAAGGAACAGGGCCTCTGGCACGATCCGTCGGCGCCTGACCCCGAGCACACCGAGACCGTGGACCTCGACCTCGGGACGGTGGAGCCAAGCCTCGCAGGACCGTCGCGCCCGCAGGACCGCGTGTCGCTCGCGGGGGCAGGCAAGGCCTTCCGCGCCGCGCTCGGGCGAGACGTGCGCGCCGGGCCGGCGGCCGGTGCAGCTGGGGAGACGGGTGCGGCTTCGGCCGAGGGCGCGGCTTCGGGGGAGGGCGCGGGTGCGGCTTCGGGCACGAGCGGCGGCTCTGCCGAAGAGCCCCCGAGGCCGCTGACCGACGGCGACGTGGTCATCGCCGCCATCACGAGCTGCACCAACACCTCGAACCCGCAGGTTCTCGTGGCCGCAGGTCTCGTCGCGAAAAAGGCCGTCGCCCGCGGCCTCATGACCAAACCGTGGGTGAAGACGTCGCTCGCTCCGGGCTCGCGCGTGGTCATGGACTACCTGGAGAAGGCGGGGCTCGTCGAGCCGCTGGAGAAGCTCGGGTTCTGGCTGGTCGGCTTCGGCTGCACGACCTGCATCGGGAACTCCGGGCCGCTCCTTCCCGGCGTCTCCGAGGAGGTCCAGGCGCGTGACCTCTCGGTCGTGTCCGTCCTGTCGGGCAACCGGAACTTCGAGGGCAGGATCCACCCGGACGTCCGCATGAATTACCTCGCCTCCCCGCCGCTCGTCGTCGCGTACGCGATCGCAGGCACGATGGACATCGACCTCACCGTCGACCCGATCGGGACGGACCAGGAGGGCAAACCGGTCATGCTCTCGGAGCTGTGGCCCTCGAGCCATGAGGTCGCGAGCACGATCCGCTCGTCGCTCACCTCCGAGGAGTTCCGCGTCCGCTACTCGTCGGTGTTCGAAGGCGACGAGCGCTGGCGCTCGATGGAGGTCGCGGGCGGCGAGACCTTCGCATGGGACGACCGTTC